>JALUYG010000352.1 GCA_027013105.1 Mariprofundus sp. | reverse complement strand
AGATTAACCTGATGCACAATACCGGTGTCCGGCGGCACAACCTTGAAATTATCGAAGGCTTTCTGACCCCATTTCAGGAAGTTATAGCGCTCGCGGTTGCGTGAAAACTCTATTTCGGCGTTGGTGGCCAGGGCGCTGTCGGAACCGAACGCATCCACCTGCACGGAATGATCGATCACCAGTTCAGCAGGCGCCAGCGGGTTGATCTGATCGGCTTTGCCGCCCAGTTCCACTACCGCATCGCGCATGGCGGCCAGGTCAACGACGGCAGGCACGCCGGTGAAATCCTGCATCAGCACGCGGGCCGGCATATAGGCGATCTCTTTGGACGGCTCCGCCGCCGCATCCCAGTTGATGATCGCTTCGACATCGGCTCGGCTGACGACTTCGCCATCCTCGCGGCGTAGCAGGTTTTCCAGCAGAATTTTCATCGAATAGGGCAGGTGCGTCACATCGCCTGCCGCCTTGAGTGCGTAATATGTATAGGTTTTATCACCAACCGATAATCTGTCTTTTGCGCCGAAACTATTGCTCAATGTCATTCTCCTCTGTCCGAAAGGGGGCGCAAGCTAGTCTGCATGGTGGTTGAATTCTAGATGTGTTTTCGTCTGTTCACAGTGACTTTATTCAGATATTCCTCCAGTTCCTTCTGCAAACTCACGGCCTGCTAATGCCTTACCATTTTCTCATCCTGTTTTAACAGCGGCTTGATCAGGTCCATCGGCAACGGGAACACAATGGTCGAAGATTTGTCGCCAGCGACTTCGGTGAGGGTTTGCAGATAGCGTAACTGGATGGCCTGCGGCTGTCTGGACAACAGATCGGCAGCCTCCACCAGTTTTTCGGCCGCCTGCATTTCACCTTCGGCATGAATAATCTTGGCGCGACGTTCGCGCTCGGCTTCGGCCTGTTTGGCGATGGCGCGGATCATGCTCTCGTCCAGATCGATGTGCTTGATTTCTACATTGGCCACCTTGATGCCCCATGCATCGGACTGCGCATCGAGAATTGCCTGCACATCTTTATTGAGTTTATCTCGCTCGGCCAGCATCTCATCGAGTTCATGTTGGCCGAGCACGCTGCGCAGGGTGGTCTGGGCTAACTGACTGGTGGCATCGAAAAAGTTTTCGACATTGATGATGGCTTTCTGCGGATCAAGCACACGAAAATAGATCACCGCATTGACCTTGACCGAAACGTTGTCGCGGGAAATGACATCCTGGCTGGGTACGTCAAACACCAGCGTGCGCAGATCGACGCGCACCATCTGTTGAATGACCGGAATGACCAGAATCAGTCCCGGCCCCTTCACTTTCCAGAAACGACCCAGCATAAAGATGACGCCGCGTTCATATTCGCGCAGCACCTTGAAGGCGCTGAAGATAATGATGAGTATAAAAACACCCACGCCGAGTAATATGTTCATGATTGCACCTCCATGGTGTTGTTGTGAATGGTGATGTTGAGCGTTAAGCCATGGCGGCCTGTCACGCGAATGGTGTCGCCCTGGCGCACCGGCCTGTTTGTGACGGCCTGCCAGGCTTCGCCATGCACCTGCACGCGCCCGCGTTTGTCGAACGATTCCAGCGCTATGCCGGTTTCATGCAGCAGTTCCTCGGCGCCGCTGACGAGCGGTCGTTTCCTGGCCCTGATCGCCATGCCGGTAATCAGCATAAAAAACAGGGCCGAGACGAGTGCGACCGAAGCGATCAGCGCCACCGATATGCCGTAACCGGCAACGCCAGTATCCATCAGCATGATCGAACCGGCCACAAATGCAATGACGCCGCCGAGCCCCAGCGCCCCGAAGCTGGGTACGAACGCCTCGGCAATCATAAAGGCGATGCCGAGCCCGATCAGGCCGAAGCCGGCAAGGTTGACGGGCAACACCTGAAAGGCGAACAGCGCCAGGAGCAGGGATATGCCGCCGATCACGCCGGGCAGGACAAAGCCGGGATTGGCCAGTTCAAAAAACAGGCCGTAAACGCCCAGCAGCATCAGAATGTAGGCGACATTGGGATCGCTGATCACGCCCAGCAGGCGGCTGCGCCAGCTGCGTTCGATGTGCTCAATCGTCATGCCCTGCGTATGCAGGGTGATCTCCCCTGCTGTGGTGACCACCGTGCGGCCATCCAGTTTGTGCAGCAGTTGGGGGATATTATCAGCGATCAGATCAATTACGCCCTGCTTGAACGCCTGTTCAGCTGACAGTGAAGCAGCGTTGCGCACAGCCAACTCCGCCCAGTCGGCATTGCGACCCCGCAACTGGGCCAGGCTGCGAATGTAGGCGGATGCGTCATTGATCATTTTATGCTGCATCGGGTTGGTTGCGGCCTGGGGTGGAGATGCTTTTTTTGCGGAATTTGGCGAGGCGGGTGGTTTGGGGTTGGATATGCCGGGGTTGGATGCATCGGGTTCGGGCATCGCCGGCTTTGGCAGGCCGCCGATCTGCACCGGCGTGGCCGCGCCCAGATTGGTAGCAGGGGCCATGGCTGCAATATGCGAGGCGTAGAGAATATAGGTGCCGGCGCTGGCGGCGCGCGCGCCCTGCGGTGCGACATAAGTAACCACTGGCGCCTTCGATGCGAGTATGGCCTGAATAATCCGCCGCATCGACCCATCCAGCCCGCCTGGCGTATCCATGCGTAGAATAAATAGTGACGCACCTTGCGCATCGGCAATGGCATGTTCCACATCTTCGGAGACAGCCGGGCCGATTGCGCCCTGGATATCCAGCAAACGGGCCACCTGCGCAGCTTGCGTTGGCGCTACGGTGAACAGCATCAAAACCGAAAGGATGATCAGGCGTATCATGCTGACAGTATAACACAACGGCTGGAAATTACAGCCTGAATTCATAGGCTGGGAGTTTATATCGAAACCAACCAGGCAACTCAGGGAGAATATAATGCAAGTATTGATCGCTTGTCATTCCGACTACGGCAACACAAAAAAAATGGCTGAAGCTATTGCAGCAGGCACCCGGGCCGGCCAGCCCGGCGCAACGGTTTTGTTGCGGTCGGCTGAACAGACATCGCTCGACGATTTGCGGGGTGCTGATGTGATCATATTCGGCACGCCGGTGCATATGGGTTCGATGGCGTGGCAGATGAAGCAGTTGATCGATCGCGCCGCCAAACTGTGGATGGAAGGCGCGCTGGAGGGAAAAATCGGTGGCGTGTTTGCCACCGGTGGCGGTTTTGGCGGCGGTGGCGGCGGCGTGGAACAGACCATGATTGCGCTCTATTCCAACTTTCTCGAACACGGCATGATCGTTATCGGTTTTCCCAAATCACTGCCCGGCTACGCTGATGGCGGTCTGCAGTGGGGGCCATACGGGCGCAGCGGCAACCATGAGGGCATGCCTGCAGGCGTAACGGACGCAGCGCTGACGTCTGCACGCAGCTACGGAGCGCATGTGGCCGAAGTTGCTGCGCAACTGATTGCTGTTTGAGGCGATAACTGTTTCGGGAATAAGCGGTCTATATCAAAAAACAGGGAGGGCATAAGCCCTCCCTCTGACGCTATATGGATGTAGTTTTCAGAGCATGCTTAATCATCTGCCTGCAGGAACAGATAGGTGATGCCGCCGCTGACGCCAATGCCGGTGCTGCCTTCAATGACCGGCTGCAGGGAGACGCTTCTGTTGCTGCCGCCAACCAGCACTTGCGCACCTGCGCCGATGCCGGCCGTGGCGGAACCGCCCGCGCCGACAAATTTACCGGCCAGTTTATGGTTGCCCCGCGCCGTGTCCGCTGCGAATACGGTGAAGACCAGGTGCCTTTCAAGTTTGTAGTTGATATCAATGCCCAGACCGACGCCGGTTTCGCCGATATAGTGCTCGACGCCGCTGCCGTCGGTGGATTCAAATTTGCATTTCACATCGACGGTGGAATGGATAAGAAGGTTCAGGCCCGATCCGGGTACTGAATCGCAAGTCAGGACGCCTATTTTGGTGCCGGCTGTGGAATTGCCGGCATATGCCGGAACGGCTGCCAGCAGTGATGCCATCAGTGTCATGGTGATGCCTAATAGTGTTGTTTTGGTTTTCATATCCGCCTCCTGTAGCAAGAATTGCGGCATCGCGCAGGGATGCCATCAGCTATTATAGACGCTTGATAGAAAAAATCATGACATTTTTTCTGCGGCAGAATGATACCGGCTGGCTGGGTCTGGTAAGTTCCCGGCCCGGCGTGTATCGGCCCGGTGTTTGCGATTCACCGGCGCGACGCTAGCCTGCAAAAAATTTTGATTTATGGAGTTGCGCATGACAGCATCAGTTCATCATCATCTGATTATTCTTGGTTCAGGGCCGGCCGGTTATACGGCGGCGATTTATGCCGCCCGAGCGAATTTGAAGCCGGTGGTCATTCAGGGCCAGCAGGCCGGCGGTCAGTTGACCACGACCACCGATGTGGATAATTACCCCGGCTATAAGGATGGCGTGCAGGGGCCGGAAATGATGGAGGATTTCAAGGCTCAGGCCGAGCGCTTCGGCACCGAAATTATCTGGGATCATATCAACGATGCCGACCTCTCGGCTCGCCCGTTCACGTTGCGCGGCGATGATGGGGTCTATACCTGCGATGCGTTGATTATTGCCACCGGCGCATCGGCCAAATATCTGGGGCTTCCCAGCGAAGATGAGTTCGCCGGGCGCGGCGTCTCCGCCTGCGCAACCTGCGACGGCTTCTTCTATCGCGGCAAAGATGTGGCCGTGGTCGGCGGCGGCGATACGGCAGTGGAAGAGGCGATCTATCTGGCCAACCTCTGTAACAAGGTGACGCTGGTGCATCGCCGCGATGCGCTGCGGGCCGAACCGATTATGCAGGATAAATTGCTCTCGACCGAAAATATCGAGGTGGCGTGGAACAGTACGACCGAAGAGATTCTGGGCGATGAGAGCGGCGTGACCGGTATTCGTCTCAAATCCACGCTGGATGGCTCGCTGCGGGATCTGGATGTGCACGGCGTATTTATCGCTATTGGTCACAAACCGAACACCGATTTCCTGAACGGCCAGCTGGAAACCGACGATGCCGGCTATTTAATCACCAAAGGGCGGAGCACGGCGACCAATATCGAGGGCGTTTTTGCCGCTGGCGACGTGGCCGATCCGGTCTATCGTCAGGCCGTGACATCGGCCGGAGAAGGCTGCAAGGCGGCGCTGGATGCCGAGCGCTGGCTTTCGGCACAGGGGTGATGTGCAGGTTTTATGATGAATCAGGCGTGCATGCAACGGCCTTCGGCAGTGTTGCTGGATCGGGATGGGGTAATCAATTTCGATTCGCCGGACTATATTTTGGCAGCCGATCAGTGGCGGCCGGTGCCCGGCTCACTCGAAGCGATTGCCAGGCTGACGCGCGCCGGCATCGCCGTGGCTATTGTCAGCAACCAGTCGGCGCTGGGGCGTGGCACCATTGATCAGGACAGTTTCAACGCCATTCATGCCAAAATGATGCTGGCTATTGAACAGGCGGGCGGTTTTATTACCCATGTGGCCTACTGTCCGCACGCTCCGGAGGCACAGTGCGCCTGTCGCAAACCGAAACCGGGCATGGTAGAGGATAGCCTCAATGCTTGTGGCGTGAAAGCTGATGCCGCTGTGATGATTGGCGACTCCTTGCGTGATATGCAGGCTGCTGATGCGGCTGGGGTAGAGGGTATGCTGGTACAGAGCGGTTATGGTGATGCCGAATCGATCTTGCAGTCGACACGGCAGTTTATACCCGCTGTTCGCGTCTTTGATGATTTGGCAGCGGCGGTGGACGCCATTCTGGAGGGGGAACGATGCTGCTGATTCGCTCGGCGCTGTTTAACCTCTGTTTTATGGCCCTGACGCTGTTGCTATCACTGCTGGTGATACTGTTCCGGCCGTTTGGTTTTTCTGCCTCGTGGTTCTGGGCCCGCATGTGGTCGCAGCTCACCTTCGGGCTGCTTCGATGGTTGTGCGGGATTCGTATAGTTATTGAAGGCAGGGATCATTTCCCCGATGAGGCCTGCGTTGTTGTGGCCAAGCACCAGTCTGCTGCTGAAACCGTCGCCATGCCGATTCTGGTGCCGCCCTACACCTGGGTTCTGAAACGAGAACTGTTTTCAATCCCTTTTTTCGGCTGGGCGCTGACCCTGCTGGGCGCAATTGGCATTCGTCGCGGCAGCCCGCGTCAGGCCATCAAACAGGTGATCACAGACGGTAGCCGCAAGCTGGCGGAGGGGATGTGGGTGGTGATTTTCCCTGAAGGCACACGCTCTTCGGTCGGCCAGACAGGCGAATACCAGCCCGGCGGCGTGATTCTGGCCCAGAAAGCCGGGGTGGGCATATTGCCAATGGCGCACAATGCCGGCGCGTTATGGCCCAAACGCGGCTTCATCAAAAAGCCGGGCACGATCACATTCCGTTTTCTGCCCTATATTCCGGCTGAAGAGGTATCAGCTACGAAACGCGCTGCACTGATGCAGCGACTGGAAGAAGATATCGAGTCCGCCACGCGTGAACTTGGCGGTTGATTGGCAGTCTCGATTTTTGGGTGCGTTAAGGCTTCCAATGTTCCCAAATGG
>JALUYG010000351.1 GCA_027013105.1 Mariprofundus sp. | reverse complement strand
CCCAGGTGTCTTTCGCAGGCCAGCGACACCCAGGTCATTTCTCCCTGCAGGTTGGTGCGGTAGTAGGCATCCTGCATATGATCGAGAATTTCCTTGTATTCGGATGACACCGCCTCCAGCTCCGCCGTGCGTTTCTGAATCCCCCGCCTGAGCTGGCGGTTGTAGAGATATAGTAACAGCAGCATCACAACCAGTAGCCCGAACAGTAAAGAGTAACGGTAATACCAGAGCACTTTTCCCATGCCCGGCTCGTGGTGGTAGAGAAACTTGTCCCATGCTATTCCATCAACCTGATAACCCAGCTCCGAAAAGGTATCTGCAATATTTTGCCACCGTTTCAGCGTCGATGTTCCCACCGCCACCACATCCGGAAACATCAGATCCCGAATGGCATAGGCTTCAAACTGCAACTGCGATGCGGTTTTATGTTGCGAATTATATTTTTCCAGAATCAGGGCGACGGCTTCATCGATATGCTCCATGGCATAGATCCAGCCCTTGATGCTTGCGCGCCTGAATGCGGCCGCGCGTGCTGCATGCTGATCGATTTCATGCGCACTGGTAATCAGCGTGTCGCCATAAAAATCGATGCCGTATTCATGCGGTTTGAACTCGGTAAACGGAATATTATGCTGACTGAGCAGAAAAGGCTCATTGCTGCTATAGGCGGGATAGGCATCGGTTTTACCATCCACGAGATCCTGAATGTTATAGCTGGCCGGCTGACGTATAAAATCGCCTTTGCCAACGCCGAACTTTCTCAATAACGCCTGCACCTCCGCAGTCAGGCTGCCTTGCTGCAGCATCACCCGGCGATGACGCAAATCGGCCGGAGTGCGAATCGATTGATCCAGACAGATAATCTCCTGCGGCGAATGTTGAAAAATCGCCGCCAGCGCGACCACCGGCTTACCGGCGGCGCGCGCCAGCAATACGCCGGCGTCGGCAATCGCATACTGCGCCTCACCTGACAGCAGTTGCCGGACCGGGCTGTGATCAGAGTCGCCCTCAACCAGCACCACATTGAGCCCTTCAGCAGCATAATAGCCCTGCTCGATCGCTTCATAGTAACCGGCAAACTGAAACTGATGTTTCCACTTAAGCTGCAGGCGAACCGTCTGGCTTACTCCGGCATAGGCCACTGTGCCAGCTACTGCCCGTGTGCTGCAAACGACAGACAACAGGGCAAGCGCAATAGCGGCAAAGCGTTTCATCCCGCTACTCTCACAGATGCTTTAGCCCGGTTCAACGACGCGGCAGCTCCACGACATATACCGAGACTCTGGCTGCGGCCACCGGATTGGAGTTGGCGATCTCCACGATCAGATCATCTTTGCCAGACGGATTATCAAAGCGGGCTTCAAACTCATGGTTGTCGACATGATAGCTGCGCCGCTGCACCAGCGTGGTCTCCTGCTCACCTCGGGCTCGTACAATCCGGAAGGTCAAAGGCCCGAGACTGTCGGACACCAGCGTCACCTCATAACTGCCCGGCCGATTCGGCATATCGAAAAATTCACGCGATTTCTGAAATGGCGGCACATTGGCATCGCGGAAATAGAGATAGTCCTTGTCGAACTCAAAGGCTTCGCCTGTAAGCGCCCATGTCGCCGATAGCATGCCGGCCGTCAGCGCCGCCCATGCAATCAGTCGCAGGCATCGTCGCACTCCGCAGCATCGCATCACAGGCTCTCTTTCACCTCAATATCATATTTATCGCACAGGTAGCGCATCTTGTCCTTGGCGCGGTCGCCGAACCCCAGCCAGCGCCCCGCCCTCGCCTTGATATGGTGGTTGCGCTCCAGCGCCGCTTCGACCAACTGCTTTTCGAATGCCGCCACCGCTTTTTCAGCCCGGATACCGGAATCCGGCAGCTGGTTGAGCCACTGCTGCAACGGATCGACGTCGTCACTTTGCGGTTGCGGCCCAGCCAGCGATGGAATGCTCTCCACCACCGGCGTGCTCGCCAGCACCACGGCGCGTTCGATCACATTTTCCAGTTCGCGCACATTGCCCGGCCAGCTGTAGCGCGCCAGTTGCTCCATCACCTCATCGCTGAGCGCATCCATGCGCTTGCCGCACATGGCCGCCTTGCGCAGCAGAATCGCATCGGCCAGTTGCGGCAGGTCCTCAATATGTTCACGCAGCGGCGGCACCTCGATCTCCACCACATGGATGCGATAGTAGAGATCGTCGCGGAATGCACCCGCCGCCACCTGTTTTTCGAGATCCTCGCGGGTGGAGCAGATCAATCGAACATCGGTCTGAATAATCGCTTCACCGCCCAGCCGCGAAAACTCGCCGCTCTCCAGCGCCCTGAGCAACTTCCCCTGCACCGGCAGCGGCAGGCCGGCCACCTCATCAAGAAACAGCGTGCCGCCGCTGGCGCGCTCGAACCAGCCCAGTTTGCGTTTGCCGGCGCCGGCGAAGGCGCCCTTTTCATAGCCGAACAGCTCCGATTCCAGCAACTCGACATTCATGGCGGCGCAATTGATGGCGACAAACGGGTGGTTGGCGCGCGGGCTGGCGGCATGCAGCTGCCGCGCCACCAACTCTTTGCCGGCGCCGGTCTCGCCGCGAATCAGCACGGTGGATGGCGCCGCCGCCACCTGCGCAATCATCGCCCTGAGCGCCTGCATGGCGGCAGATTCACCCAGCAGATCGCTGTTGACGCGGGTCTCCAGCGCCCGCTGCATCTCCTGCTCGCGCATGGCCTGCCAGTGCGCCGCCATGCTGCGATCAATGGCGCCTTTAACCTCATCGGGGTCGAACGGTTTGCCAAAAAAATCGAGCGCCCCCATCTTCTGCGCCCTGAGCGCCAGCGCCCGCTCGTCATGGCCGGTAATCACCACCACTGGCGTATCGGGGCTTTCGCGCCTGAGCTTATCCAGATATCCCATGCCGATCTCCGGATTATCCGGCTCCGGCGGCAGGGCCAGATCGAGCACAATCATATCGACGCGGTTGCCGGCCAGCGCCGTATCGGCCGCCTCCAGATCGCCCGCTTCGAGGATATTATAAGACTCTTTTAACAACAGTTTCAGATTCAGGCGGTTGATATCGTTATCGTCCACCACCAGCACAGTCTGTTTCATATCCATCAACTCCTCACCCTATTTCGTGTTTATCCGCAGCTCGCCTGTCTGGATGCTCAGTCGTTACGGTTTTGATTTCATTCGCGTTAATCCTGCCACAGCGGCAGGCGCACTATGAAGGTGGAACCTTTGCGCGCTCCGGCGCTTTCAGCCGTAATGGTTCCGCCATGCGCCTCCACAATTCTACGGCTCAGATAGAGCCCGACGCCCAGGCCGTTGCTTTTGCTGGTGGCGAATAGCCGGAACAGGCGATGCTGGATAAACGCCTCTGTCATGCCGCAACCCTGATCGCGCACCCGCACTTCGGCCATCGTTGCACCTTCCAACTCAGTGAGCAGGGCCTTGATTTCAATGGTTCCCTGTCCCTGCATGGCCTGCACGGCGTTGTCATACAGATTCTCAAACACCCCGCGCAACAGATCGGCGTCGCCGGCAACGGCTGGCAGCGCTGCATACTCCTGCTTAATCTGCATCGATTCCGGCCATAAGCGATCACGTACGGAGGTTTTCAGCAGATTGACCAGATCCAGCGGCGCCACTTTGGGATCGACCGGGGCGTTGGGGTCGGACATACGCTGCATCAGCGTCTGCATGCGGCCGGTCACTTTGCGGATGGCTGTGAGCATGCGCTGCACATCCTCGTCATCGAGCTTGCCGGAGCCCAGATGGTGGGCCAGAAATGAGAGATCGTGCAGACGGTTTTTCAGGTCGTGGGAGTGCAACTGCCGCGTCACGCGCGACAGCGAATCCAGCCGCGCCGCCTCCGCCTGTTGATGGGTCAGGCGGGCGTGTTCCAGACTCATGGCGGCAAAGCGCGCCAGCGACTCCAGGCTGGCGCGCTCCTCCGCATCCATGGGCCGCTCATCCCGCCTCGGCCCGAGCCACAGTCGCGCTTCGCCGCTGGCGCCCGGCAGTGTCAGCCGCAGAGGATAATCTTCATGTGTCTCGCCGCTAAAGTCGGCTTCAATATAGGGCGCACCGGGCGGGTAAACATACCAGCCACCATCGGGCAGCGCCCGCTCATCCAGCGCCGCATAACTGCGATAGCTGACATTGCAGATGCGCTCCAGCAGCGCTGTTTCCACATCTTCGATCGGCAACTGCGCCAGATCGCCCGCGCCCAGTTGCCGTATGGCCGTTAGCATATCCAGTTGATGACGAAAAAAGATGCGATCGAGTCCGCGCTGCATGGCCTGCACCAGCGGCGCATAGCCGAATGCCGCCGTGATAGCGGCGATTACCATGGCCCAGACCGAAACCGGCAGTCCGGTCACGGCATAGACGGCCGATTCGGCTAGCATCAACACCAGCACAAACATCGCAATCGCCGCCAACGTGGCGGCGAAATAGGCGAATGAGTGCACCACGCGCCTGAAACTGAACATCAGGCGCAGCGCCGAGGGGATGGAATCAGTGATCGGCCAGCTCCAGGCTGATGGCTTCGCCATCCTGTTCAAAAGAGAAATCGAGCATCGCCTGCCGCAGCGACTGCAACGCATCGCCGGAGAGCGGCAACAGCGGCAGCCGCAACTCATTGCGCATCCAGCCCAGCAGATAACAGGCCGCCTTGACCGGAATCGGGTTGGCCTCAACAAACAGCATTTGATTGAGCCCACGCATAGCGAACTGCGCAGCCCGCGCCGTAGCCAGGTCACCGGCCGCCATGGCGTTGGTTAGCGCAGTCATCGCTTGCGGCGCAATATTGGAGACCACGGAGATCACCCCGTCGCCGCCAAGCGCCATAAACGGCAAGACGCTGGCGTCATCGCCAGAATAGAACTCCATGCGTCCGTCGCAGGCGGCGATGGTGTGCGCCAGCTGCTCCATATCGGCGGTGGCGTCCTTGATGCCGACGATATTGCTCACATGCGACAGCCGTCCGGCCGTTTCGGGCAGAATATTGGAATTGGTGCGCCCCGGCACATTGTAGATCACCTGCGGCAGATGCACGGCATCGGCGACCGCCTTGTAGTGACGATAAATCCCCTCCTGCGTCGGCTTGTTATAATAGGGTGAGATCAGCAGCGCCCCGTCGGCGCCGAGCGATTTGGCGGCGGCGGTGAGTTCGATCGATTCGGCCGTATTGTTGCTGCCGGCGCCGGCAATCACCGGCACGCGTCCGGCCACCTGTTCCACCGCCATGCGAATCACCTGTTTGTGTTCATCAAAGGAGAGCGTCGCCGCCTCACCGGTGGTGCCGGCGGGCACCACGCCGTCGACGCCCGCCTCCACCTGCCGTTCCAGATGGGCGCGGAAAGCATCCTCATCGATTTTTCCGTTTACAAATGGCGTGACCAGTGCAGTCATCGTACCGTGAAACATATCAGCCTCCGTATCGCCGAACATGGTTGGCAATCATCCATCATTGTGATGGCTGAACTATAACCACTACGCCCAGATAAAAAACAATCGTCGCTTGCGTTTTTATTTTCCCGGCAGGATTCTGTGCTACACTGGCCGGGTCAGTTGCAGGAAGGGCATGCATGGAGCGGATTGCGCATAGGGAGGTGCAATGAACATTATTGATTTGCTTACTTCCCCGGAGGGTAAGGCGCTGGAGTTCAAGCGGGATTTGTCGCCGCCGAAGCCGATAGTTCCTGATCGACTGGCAATCCACAGCCCCGGCATCTATAGCGAAGACGGCCTCGTCGAATGGCCAGCCATTCAGTTGTTTTCGGACCTGAGCGTGAGGCGGTGATCCCGAACGGGGCAAAAGCGTGGTTGCGGCTGAGCATGGTGCGCGGCATCGGGCCGATCACCGGGCGCAGGCTGGTGCAGGCGGTCGGCGGTATGGATCGGCTGTGGTCGCAATCGCCGCATGCATGGCAGGCGATTCCCGGCATCGGGCCGCAGCTGCTGTCCGCATTGGAAAAGTATCCGGACCCAGCCGTCGAAGCCGCCATCGAATCGATCATCAGGCTCTGTCGGCAACACGGCATCGGGCTGCTATGTCCGGATGATTCGGGCTGGCCGGCCACGCTGCAGCCTTTCGATGATGCGCCGCTGCTGCTGTTTTTTCGCGGCGATGCGGCCTGCCTGAATGATCCGCATATGCTGGCCGTGGTCGGTGCGCGCCGGGCCAGCCGCGAAAGCGCCGTGATCACCCGGCGCTGGTGCAGTTATCTCTCCGGTCATCAGGTGTGCATTGTCAGCGGCATGGCCTACGGCATTGATGCAGCGGCGCATGGCGGCGCGCTCGAAGGCGATGCACCCACCATTGCCGTGCTGGGCTGCGGGCTGGCCGCGCTCGCCGAACAGCAGCAGCGGCAGGTGCAGGCTATTGCAAAGCAGGGTTGCGTGGTCAGTGAATTTTTACCGACAGTGGCGGCCAGGCCGGAACATTTCCCGCGCCGCAACCGGATTATCGCCGGTTTGAGCCATGCCACGCTGGTGATGGAAGCGGATGTGCGCTCCGGTTCGCTGATTACGGCCCGTCAGGCTGCGGATTACGGGCGCGAGGTGTTTGCCGTGCCGGGCTCGGTGCTTGGCGGCAATCATGCCGGTTGCCATCAG
>JALUYG010000350.1 GCA_027013105.1 Mariprofundus sp. | reverse complement strand
GAGACGCCGGCAATACGCACATGCCTTGCCGCCTTGCACAAACGCGAACCGGCGCAGGCCGGGCAGGCAATGGTATTGATATATCTGGAGAGCGCTTCACGCACATCATCGGAACTGGTTTCTCTGTAGCGCCGTTCCAGATTAGGGATGACGCCCTCGAACGGCCGTTCAACAATGCGATCCTGACCCGGCGTGGCATAGACAAAGCGAATCTTCTTTCTGCCGCTGCCGTAGAGCAATGTCTTGCGAGCAATTTCAGAAAGCTCGCCAAACGGCGCATCCATATCGGCATCCACAGCCGCCGCCACCGCTTCCAGCGTCTGGCGATACATCAGCGTTTCCCGTCCCGCCCACGGCTCAATGGCACCATCTGCCAGGGACAATCCATCATCCGGCACCACCAGCGCCGGGTCGAACACCGTTTTTGATCCCAGCCCGTCACAGGAGGGACAAGCGCCAGCCGGTGAATTGAATGAAAACAGGCGCGGCTCGATCTCCGGATAGGAGATGCTGCAATCGGCGCAGGCGAAACGCTCGGAAAACACCAACTCCTCTGTTTTTTTGGCATCGGCGACCAGCGCAATCATCAATCCTTCGCCATATCGCAGCGCCGTCTCCACCGAGTCGGCCAGTCGTGTACGGATGCCATCCCGGATCACCAGCCGATCCACCACCAGTTCGATATGGTGCTTGATATTTTTCTGCAGCGACGGCGCATCTTCCAGCGCCATCACTTCGCCATCGATGCGCACGCGCACGAAACCATCCTTGCCGGCCTGCTCCAGTTCTTTTTTAAATTCGCCTTTTCGTCCGCGCGCAATCGGCGCCAGCAGTTGCAATTTTGTCCCCTCATCCAATGCCTCCAGCTGATCGATAATCACGCTGGCCGGTTGCGAAGTGATCGCTTTGCCGCAGCCGTGACAGTAGGGTTGGCCGATGCGGGCGAAGAGCAGGCGCAGATAATCATACACTTCGGTAATGGTGCCGACAGTGGAGCGCGGATTGCGGCTGGTGGTTTTCTGCTCAATGGAGATCGCCGGCGACAACCCTTCAATGGCATCGACATCGGGGCGTTCCATCATACCGAGAAACTGGCGCGCGTAGGCCGAGAGCGATTCAACATAGCGCCGCTGCCCCTCGGCATAGAGCGTGTCGAAGGCCAGCGAGGATTTGCCGGAACCGGAGACGCCGGTGATCACCACCAGCTGATCACGCGGAATATCGACGCTGATATTTTTCAGATTATGCACCCGCGCCCCTTCGACGCGAATTCTGTTCTCATTCATTGCTACTCCGAAGTCATTCTACGGATAGTCTGAAAAACTACGTCCATGTAGTTTTTCAGATATTCGTTTTGGATATTCCTTTGCGCTCTTAGCGCCTTTGCGAGAGTTTTTTTGCTTCATCTCTAAGCCATACCGGATCTGTAAAGCAATAGACTTCGCCAATTTTGCGGCCACGGAGCGGTAAATTCCAGCGCCTGGCCGGTCAGCGGATGCGCAAAACGCAAGCGCCAGGCATGCAGCATCAAGCCCTTGCCGCCCAGTTTTTTATAGGCCGCAAGTTCTTCCCTTGAAGCATATTTGCCATCCCCGAGAATCGCATGCCCCTCCTGCCGGAGTTGCACACGCAACTGGTGGGTGCGGCCGCTGTGCGGGTGCAGCGCCAGCATGGCGTAGTCAAAACCGTCCCGCTCAAAATGCATCATCACCTGATAATCTGTCATCGCTTCCTTGCCCGCCTCATCATCCTGCACCATGCGCTCACCGCCGCGCACCACGCCTTTGGCCAGTCTGGATTGCATGCGTCCGGCCTGGGCGAAGGGGTGACCGGCCACCAGTGCAAAATAGGTTTTCTGCATATCTCGCTGGCGAAAGGATGCCGTGAGTTGTCGCAGCGATGACAAATCTTTGGCCATAAGCAGCAGTCCGGATGTGTCCCGATCCAGCCGGTGCGCCAGTCGCAGATCATCCAGCCCCCGCACCGCTTTCAACGCTTCGATTAAACCGGCGTCATGGCCGGAACCGCCATGCACCACCAACCCTGCCGGTTTATTCACCACTATCAGCTGATCATCTTCGAACAGCACGGGCATGTCGGCCACGCTGCGTAGCAGTGAGGCCGGGATTTCGCTTCGATCCTGCTGATCCGGTTCGCGCAGACTGGCAGGCAGATAGATCCGATCGCCGGCGGCCACGTGCGCCTCGGGCTTACACCGTTTTTTATTCACCCGCACATTGCCCTTGCGAATCAGCCGCAACATTAATGTCCGGCGTGAGGCGCCGAGATGGCGCAGCAATACCCGATCCAGCCGGCTGCCATCCTCATGCTGATCAACTGTTAATATACTATTCTGATGCATTTTCTTGCCAAACCACCTGTCGTGTATAGAGTCCATGGCATATGCAGTGAGCTCCGTGTTTTCCTGCATCACAGAACAGTGCAACGCACAGGCAATGGTAATGATTTCGACCGGGAATCCCAGCCTCCGATACGTTTGAACAACGCTGACGCTACGCCCGATATCATCGCAGCATGGCGACGGCATGGTGAAATCGAGATGGCAGGATCCCTCTTTTCCCCGGATACCCTGCACATGCGAAGCCGTTTTGTAGATGCCTCTAACGTTGAGCCTGCATAAATAAACTGCGTTTGATAACTTGAACCGAGGCCCCGATTAAGCGGGAGCAACGGTCAACATAACAATTGAACTGCCCGCACCCACGGCAGCCGGACAGCAGTCCGGCGCCCGGTGGCGAGGCGGTTAATAAAAATGTGATCGTACTACCCACGCCCGCGATTAAACCGGCGTGCTCTAATCGACAGGTTTCTCAAACGCCCCAAAGGAAGTTGGCGTGACTATAAAAAAACGCATGTTAATCAATGCAATACACGAAGAAGAAAGCCGTGTAGCCATTGTTGAAGATGGTTACCTGCACGAGCTTGATATTGAATCGGCGCACAAGGTGCTGACCAAAAGCAACATCTATAAAGGCAAGGTTACCAAGGTGGAGGCCAGTCTGCAGGCCGCCTTTGTTGAATATGGCGCCGCCCGACAGGGATTTCTCTCACTGAGCGAAATTCATCCGGACTACTGGAGGGATGGCGTCGATAAATCGACCAACCCGCGCAACCTCTCCATTCAGGATATCCTCGAATCCAAACAGGAACTGCTGGTGCAGGTGGTCAAGGAGGAGCGCGGCAACAAGGGCGCGGCGCTGACCACCCATATCTCTCTGGCCGGCAGATATCTGGTATTAAGCCCGAACACGGCGCGCGGCGGCATTTCACGCAAACTCTCCGATGAAGAACGGCGCTCAATGAAGGAGATTCTCAAGCAACTGGAAGTGCCCGATAACATGGGCCTGATCATCCGCACTGCCGGCAAGGATCAGACGCTGGAGGCGCTGCAACGCGATTATAATTATCTGCGCCGTCTGTGGGATGAGATCCGCATCACCAGTGAAACCACCGCATCGCCCGCCCTGATCTACCTTGAAGGCGATCTGGCCACGCGCGCCATTCGCGACCATTTCTCCGATGATATTCAGGAAATCTGGGTGGATAACCATGAGGTGTACACACGCACCAAGGCGTTCGTGCATGCCGTGCTGCCGGGCAAGGAAAAACTGGTCAAGCTCTATCGCGGCAAGAAGCCGCTGTTCCGCCATTACGGCGTCGAATCGCAATGCGAAGAGATTCACGAGCGTGAAATCAGGCTGCCGACAGGCGGCTCCATCGTGCTCGATCCAACCGAAGCGCTGACTTCGATTGATGTCAATTCCGCCCGCGCCACCAAAGGCAAACATATCGATGACACGGCGCTGGCCATCAATCTGGAAGCGGCCGAAGAGGTGGCTCGTCAGCTGCGCATTCGGGATATCGGCGGCCTGATCGTGATCGATTTCATCGATATGGCCAACCGCAAACATGGCCAGCAGGTTGAGGAGATGCTGCGCAAGGCGTGCAAAAAGGACAAGGCGCGCATCCAGTTCGCCCGTATCTCCCGCTTCGGCCTGCTGGAGATGTCGCGTCAGCGGCTGCACCCGTCAGTGCGGGAATCGACCACCGAGGTGTGCCCCCGCTGTCAGGGGCGCGGCTCTATTCGCACGGTCGACTCCATGGCCCTGCAGATGCTCACCCGCATGGAAGATTGGGCCGAGCGCGGCAAAAAACCGACGCTGGTGGTGCAGGTGCCTTCCGATACCGGCGAATATCTGATGAACAACAAACGCGCCAGCATCGCCCGCATTGAAGAGACTTATGAGGTTCAGATCACCCTGCAGATTCGCCCGGATCTGGATATCCCCCACTACCGCATCGAACGCCAGTGGAGTGAAAACAACCAGCAGCGTGTGGAAGTGCTTGAAGACACCAGCAAACGCATTAAACCGCCGCGCAGCGCCAAGAAGCTCAAGCCGGTGAAACCGGTTGTGGGCATCCCGAGACCGACCCCTTCTCCGGTAAAAACAGAGCAGACAAAAGCAGAAAAGAAAGCTGGCCCGTTGCAATCACTGATCAGCTTTTTAACCGGTCAGAAGAAAAAAGAGGCGATGGAGAGAGCCGCCGCCGAGAAAGAAGCGGCAGCCAAAGCCGCCGCCGAGCAGGAAGCCGCAGAAAAACTGGCGGCGAAAAAACAGTCCAGCCGCCCCAGACGACGCAAACGCGGCGGCAACCGCAAACGCAATGTCGAGAGCAAAGGCGGCGAGGCCAAATCAACCACAGACCAACAGCAGCCGGAGCAGAATAGCAAGCCAGCCAAAGCCAAAACTCAGGATGCAACCAATACGCAGAACAGTGACGAAGGCGCGACTGGCGAAGTAAAAAAACGTCGGCGCAGACGCCGCCGCAGGCGGCCGGCAGCTGCCAAAAACGGCGCAGGCAACGGCGGTAGCGAACAGACTCAGGGGGCGACAACGAGCACTGCAGCAGAGTCCGCCCCGAAACCGGCGGCGCAGCCTGCAGCACAATCTGAAAACACCAAAGCGGCTGAAAACGCCTAACCGGATGCAGTGCAACGATGAAAACCGCACTGGTGGCGCAGCTGCGGTTTTTAACATGAACCAAACAACCCGCTTGTATGGACTTTTCGCAGGCTGTTCCGCATCGTGCTGAGTTATCATATCAGCAACGCCGTGGCGTGCAGATGAGCAGCGCCGCCACACCAGCCGATCGACTCAGTTTCACCATCCATGCAGATCAGGATGGCCGGCGGGTGGATGCTGTGCTGGCTGAAATGAGCGGTTTGAGCCGCAACCACATTCAGCAACTGATCAAACAGCAACATATTCAGAACCATCGTGGTGAAACCATCAAACAGGCCTCTGTTCGCGTGCATGAGTATGAGACTTATGTGGTCAATATCCCTCCGCTTGCGCCTGTGGAACTGGCGGCCGAAGATATTCCTCTGGACATCCTGTTTGAAGATGAACACCTGATTATTCTGAACAAACCGGCCGGCATGGTGGTGCATCCGGCCCATGGCCATCAGCAGGGTACGCTGGTGCATGCGCTGCTACACCACTGCAGCGATCTGCCCGGCATCAACGGCGTTGAACGCCCCGGCATTGTGCATCGACTCGATAAGGACACCTCAGGCAGCATGGTGATCGCCAAAAGTGAAATGGCCCATCGCCGTTTGACAGCAATGTTCGCCGCCCACGACCTGAATCGGCAATACGTCGCCTGGTGCCGGGGTAATCCCAACTGGCACGCCCGTCATATCGAACTGGCTATCGGCAGACACCCGCAACATCGGCAAAAGATGGCGATTCAGCCACAAGGAAAAATGGCCGTCACCGACGCCGAGGTGGAGCGACAGTTCGGCTCTTTCAGCCGCCTTCGTCTGACCTTGCACACCGGACGCACCCATCAGATTCGCGTCCATCTGGCGCATGAAAAACTCCCCATCCTCGGCGATGCGGTTTATGCCCGCAGCTACAATCCGGCCGGCAATATTCCCGAACCGGCGCGCACCGCCATCCGCACCCTCGAACGACAGGCGCTGCACGCCGAACTGCTGGAATTCGCTCACCCTGTCACAGCTCAGATGCTCAGCTTCTCCGCCCCCCTGCCGGATGATTTACAACGCCTGAATGACGCACTGGCGCGCAGTTATCGTTAACGCACGTGTTTTTCATGTTAACGAAACCGCTGCTTTGCGCGCCCATACAGAGATCCGTAAAAAACCATCATGACTGAAGCGACGTTCATCCGTTCGCAACTGCTTGCCGATCATGGCGTCACGGCTATTTTCAGTTTACGCCATGGCGGCGTCAGCCCGCCGCCCTTTGATCAACAGAATTTCGGCACCGGCCTCGGCGATGATGCGCGCCATATTGAACAGCATCTGAAAAACCTTATCGATGCCGCAGCCTTGCCTGCGACGCCGCATCAGGCCGATCAGGTGCATGGCGTGGAGATTCTGCAGTGCGGCGGAGCGGGCCGAATGCACAAGCAGCCGGCCGATATCCTGATCTCCAGAGAGCGAGATGTGGCGCTCGCCGTGCGCACGGCCGACTGCCTGCCGATATTGCTGGCCGACCCGAAGGCCGGCGTCATTGCCGCTGTACATGCCGGCTGGCGCGGCACGGCCGGCAACATTGCACGGCGCGCCGTCAGCGCCATGATTCAATA
>JALUYG010000349.1 GCA_027013105.1 Mariprofundus sp. | reverse complement strand
AATGTCCGCCCTGAAAATGATTAAAGTCTGCCACGTCTCCGCCGATACGTCAGTGGTATTGCATCATTGGCATCTGTTTTGCTCGTCGTGAACAGATTGATGATGAACAAATCTCGGAGTATGTAACTGTAGGAAGGGGAGTGGCTTATGTCCAGAGTATGGAACGAACGCACAAAGATGATTTTCGGCTCATTGGCAATTGTACTGTTGATGATGCTGATGGATATGATTTCCCGCTAGGAACGCGCTGAATACTCAGGGTATCTCTGGGTTTCCCGCCATGCGCCGTCTGTTTTGCAGATGGAATATTTTATCATCGCTGTCAAAAATCGACAAAACAGCGGGAGAATTTTCAGTTGGCTATCCCATGTCAGGCCGTAGCATTGCCGCATGCGATTATCCAGAGAATTTCGTGATCAGTTCACGCAACATGAAATGCGCACGCACGGGCGTAAAAATGGCTTTGTCACTACCGGACAGGAGGCGCGGCTACTGCGGTGGCTGCCCGTCATCGGGCTGCCAAAAGAGAAGAGGCTATCGGATGCCGGCCTGCCGGCTGCTGCGCCGATTGTCATGGAGATCGGTTTCGGCAACGGCGATTTTCTCGTGCATCTGGCCAAAACGCATCCGGACTGGGCGCTGCTCGGCGTGGAGATCTATCTGCCCGGCGTCGCCAAGGCGGTGGGGCGACTCGAAGACGCCGGCGTAATCGAGCGCAGCCGGATCACCCAGTTGCCGGCCCAGTTTGTCCTGACCCATCAGGTGGCCGAGCAGCAACTCGACGGTATTTATATCAATCATCCCGATCCATGGCCGAAAGCACGCCATCACAAACGCCGCATTATCCAGAAAGATTTTGCCGCCCTGATGGTCAGTCGCCTGAAGCCCGGCGGCTTTATCAAGCTGGCCTCGGACAAGCCCGATCTGGCCGAATGGATGCGCGATATTCTCGATGCCACGCCGGGTCTGGAAAACGTGGCCGGCCCTGGCGGCTTTGTGGAACGCGATGTCGATCGTCCGCAGACCAAATTCGAGCAACGCGGCATCAAAGCCGGGCGCATCAGCCAGTTCCTGCACTATGTAAAGAGCTGATTTTCTAGCGCCTCTCTCGATTTTTCAGAACAACAGTCGTGTGAACCTGAAAGAGAATTATCTGTACCAATTTCTCCCCTATGTTGGACAGTCATCTCAAAATCTCAGGCTCATTTCATTTTGGAAAAGGCTAAGCGTTGTTCCATATGGCGGCAACGGTTAGCGTTCGCCGCCTCTATGGCGTGGGTGAATTTATGGATAAAATAATCATTCAGGGCGGCGTGCCTCTGAATGGCGCGATCAAGGCCAGCGGTGCAAAAAATGCGGCGCTGCCGCTGCTGGCCGCTTCCATTCTGGTGGATGGCCCCGTGGCCTACCATCGCATCCCGCATTTACGCGATATCTCCACCATGATGACACTGCTGGCATGGCAGGGAGCGGACGTTGAATATGATGATCGGCACTGCCTGCACGTGGATACGCGAGCGGCCGATAAATCCGAGGCGCCATACGAACTGGTTAAAACCATGCGCGCCTCATCGCTGGTGCTGGGGCCGCTGCTGGCCCGATTCGGCCGCGCCAGGGTGAGCCTGCCCGGCGGTTGCGCCATTGGCGCCCGTCCGATTGATATGCATCTGAAAGGGTTAACAGCCATGGGCGCGTCGATCGAGGTGGAGCAGGGCGATATCGTTGCTCGCGCCGACAATGGCCTGAGCGGGGCGCATATTGTCTTCGATCAGGTCACGGTGACCGGCACGGAAAATCTGATGATGGCGGCGGTACTGGCAAACGGCGTCAGCGTGCTGGATAACGCAGCCAGAGAACCGGAGATTGTCAATCTGGCCGATTCGTTGCGTGCGCTCGGCGCCAAAATCGAGGGCGACGGCAGCAACAGAATCATTATTGATGGCGTGGATCGACTGAGCGGCGGTGAAATGACCACCATCGCCGACAGAATTGAAGCCGCCACCTATCTGGCCGCCGGCCTGATTACCGGCGGCGATGTGACAGTGAACGGAATTGATCCCGGCACGCTGGAGGCGTTTCTGGCCCGTGTGCAGGATACCGGCGCACTGGTCGAAACCGGGAATGATTTTATTCGCTGCAAGGCGCAAGGGCGGCTGCGCGCCGTGGATATTCACACCCTGCCGCATCCGGGCTTTCCAACTGACCTGCAGGCCCAGTTTATGGCCATGATGACATTGGCCGACGGCGCCAGCGTGATTCGGGAAACCATTTTTGAGAATCGTTTTATGCATGTGCAGGAATTGGCGCGCATGGGCGCGGATATCAGCCTCGATGGCAACACGGCGGTGGTACACGGACGCGAAACAATTTCCGGTGCGCCGGTGATGGCAACGGATCTGCGCGCCTCCGCCTCACTGGTGCTGGCAGGACTGGCCGCGCAGGGAGAAACAACCGTTTCGCGCGTCTATCATATCGATCGCGGTTACGAGCGCATCGAAGAGAAACTGGGTAAACTCGGCGCGCGTATTGAGCGACACAGCGTCAGTGAGAACTGGATGCAGGGGGCCCGTTTGCATGGCTGATTCAACACCGTTAACCATCGCCCTGTCCAAAGGCCGGATTCTGGAGCAGACGCTGCCGCTGCTCTCCGCCGCCGGACTCACGCCGGCGGAAGATGTGCAGAAAACGCGCAAGCTGATGGTCGGAGGCGACTTTCACGGTCGCCCTGTCCGTTTCCTGATTATCCGGGCCGCCGATGTCTGCACCTATGTCGAGCAGGGCGCAGCCGATCTGGGCGTGGCCGGGCGCGATTCGCTGCTGGAATACCGGCCGCATGTCTATGAACCGCTGGATCTGAAGATCGGGCGCTGCCGCCTCTGCGTGTGCGGCCCAAAGGATCTGGTTGATGCCGGTGCGCCGGCGCGGGGCAGTCGTATTCGCGTGGCGACCAAATACGATCATCTGGCTACGGAATATTTCCTGTCGCAGGGCGTTCAGGCGGAAATTATTCATCTCTACGGTTCGATGGAGCTGGCGCCGCTGGTGGGCATGGCTGAGCGCATTGTCGATCTGGTCGAGACCGGCGGCACCTTGCGCGCCAACGGCCTGATTGAAGAGACGACGCTGTGCGATATCTCCAGCCGCCTGATTGCCAACCCGGCCAGCTTCGCCACGCGCAGGGAACAGATTCAACCGATCATCGAAGGCTTGCGCCAGGCGGTTGAGGAAAAAGACTAAAGTCAAAAGCATTTCACCACAGAGGACACAGAGAGCACAGAGGAAAGCCAAAAGTAATATTGTATTATTCAGCATATTTTGGAGGTGCGGCTTCAGCCGCGCATGATCATAATATATTTGCGCGGCTGAAGCCGCACTTCCGGCATAGTTGTTTACTATCACTGAGTTGCCGCTATTTTCCGTTTTCCATCTGCTTTGCGTCCGCTGTGACGTGCAGGCTGTACCAATGTTGCAGGTGCGACCGGCGAAAGATGATAAAAACAAACAGGGTGAAACATGAGTAAAATTCTTCGATTGGATTCCGGGCAGGATGGGTTTGCCGACAAACTGGGCGCGTTGCTGTCACGCGAGGCCGATACCGGCGATGATGTGCAGGGGCTGGTGGCCGGCATTCTCGCTGATGTCAAAAATCGCGGTAATGCGGCGTTGTGCGACTACACCGAGCGTTTTGACGGCTGGGCATGTACGGCCGAATCCATTGAGATCACGCCCGAGCGCATGCTGCAAGCCTGGAACACTGTTTCGGATATGGATCGTGAAGCGCTGCAGCTGGCGGCGGATCGCATTCGCAGCTATCACGAACACCAGAAACAGGAAAACTGGGAATATACCGATGCAATCGGCATGACGCTGGGGCAGCGTATCACGCCGCTGGATCGGGTCGGCCTGTATGTGCCGGGCGGCAAGGCCGCTTATCCCTCTTCGGTATTGATGAATGCCGTGCCGGCCAACGTGGCTGGGGTGGAAGAGATCGTGATGGTGGTGCCGACGCCGAATGGTGAAATCAATGAACTGGTGCTGGCGGCAGCGCACGTCTCGGGCGTGCAGCGCGGCTTTGCTGTCGGCGGGGCGCAGGCCGTGGCGGCGCTGGCCTATGGCACTGAAACGATTCCGGCAGTCGATAAAATTGTCGGGCCGGGCAACAAATTCGTCGCTGCGGCCAAACGGCAGGTGTTCGGCACCTGCGGCATCGATATGATCGCCGGTCCGTCTGAAATCGTGGTGGTGGCTGATACCGGCAATCCGGCCTGGATCGCGGCGGATTTCCTGTCGCAGGCCGAGCATGACGAGGCGGCGCAAAGCATTCTGATCTCCACCGATAAACACCTGCTGGATCAGGTTGCGGCTGCCATTGAAGCGCATCTGGCTGTGCTGCCGCGCGCCGCGATTGCGCGCGCCTCGGTGGAAACGCACGGCGCACTCATTCATGTACAGAACCGGGACGAAGCGGCCGACGTGGTCAACCTAATCGCGCCCGAACATCTGGAACTGGCGCTGGACGATCCCGATGAGATGCTGCCCCGGATCAAACATGCCGGCGCGATTTTTATCGGCCATTTCGTACCGGAGGCGCTGGGCGATTATATCGCCGGGCCCAACCATGTGCTGCCGACCAATCGCACGGCGCGATTCTCCAGTCCGCTCGGCGTCTACGATTTCCAGAAACGCAGCAGCCTGATTCGCGCTACCGGCGCAGCCGTTGCGCAGATCGGCCCGGCCGCCGCGCATCTGGCCCATCGCGAAGGTTTGCAGGCGCACGCGCTGACGCTGGAGTTGCGCCTGAACGAATCCGGCGACCATGATTCGTAGCGATATCAAGGCGCTCTCCGCCTACCATGTGCCGGACAGCGCCGGCATGATCAAACTCGATGCCATGGAGAATCCGTTCACTCTGCGGGAGGATTTGCGCCGGCAGTGGCTTGATGTGCTGGCGGATGTTGAGATCAACCGCTACCCGGATGCCGATATGGCGGAGCTGCGTGGAAAGATTGCCGCGCATGCCGGCGTGGATACCGATCAGGTGCTGCTCGGCAACGGCTCCGATGAAATCATTCAGATGATTCTGCTCAGCGTTTGCACCGGCGCCTGCGTGGTGCCGTCGCCAACCTTTGTGATGTATGATCTGATTTCGCACTGGTTAAAGCGGCCGGTGGCGACAGTGCCGCTGTCCGCCGATTTTCAGCTGGACGCCGATCAGTTTTTACAGGTCTGCGCCCGCGAAAAGGCGGAGGTCGCCTTTCTGGCCTGCCCGAACAACCCGACCGGCAATCTGTGGCCGGAGGCGACAGTGCAAAAAATTGCTGAAGGTTTTGACGGCCTGCTGGTCATCGATGAGGCCTACGGGCCTTTTTCCGAGCGCAGCCATACGCACTTGCTGGCCAAAAACGTGATGATCTTGCGCACCTTTTCCAAACTCGGCTGGGCCGGCTTGCGGCTGGGGTATCTGATTGGCGAGGCCGAACAGGTTGCGCATCTGAACAAGGTGCGCATGCCCTATAATATCAATGCGCTGACGCAGGCATCCGCCTCATTTCTGCTCGATCACTTCAACATTTTCGAGCAACAGGCTGCCAACATCAGGGCTGAACGCGAGCGGGTGATGGCGGGGCTGTCCTGTATGGGCGGCGTGGAGACGTTTCCCTCTCAGACCAATTTTGTGTTGTTGCGCGTCGCCGATGCCGATACCGTTTTTGAGCAATTGAAGCAGCGCGGCATTCTGATCAAGAATATGAACAGTGCGCGCGGCTTGCTTGCCAACTGTCTGCGCATCACGATTGGCGCGAGTAGCGAAAACGATGCAGTGCTCACAGCGCTGGAGGAGATTCTGATATGACGCGAAAGGCATCTATTGAACGCACCACCAAAGAGACCTCGATTAAACTCAGTCTGAATCTGGATGGCAGTGGCAAGGCGGCATTGAACTCGTCGATTCCGTTTCTCGACCATATGCTGGAGCAGATTGCCCGCCACGGTCTGGTCGATCTGAGCGTCGCCGCAGCCGGCGACCGCGAGATTGATGATCACCACACGGTGGAAGATATCGGTATCTGCCTCGGCGAAGCATTGCGACAGGCGATTGGCGACAAGGCAGGTATTGTCCGCTACGGCCACGCCTATGTGCCGCTGGATGAAGCCTTATCCCGCGTCGTGCTGGATTTCTCCGGCCGTCCCGGACTGGAATACCATATCGACTTTCCCAAAGAAACCGTGGGCGGCTTCGATATCGACCTGTTCAAGGAATTTTTCCAGGCTGTGAGTAATCATGGGCACATCACCCTGCACATTGATGCGCTGCGCGGCGGCAACAATCACCACATCATCGAAACCGTATTCAAGGCATTCGGCCGTGCCCTGCGCATGGCCGCTGCATCCGACCCGCGCCAGAGCGGCATTCCCAGCACCAAAGGGGCGCTGTAAGTGAGGAGTGAGGAGTCAGGAGTCAGGAGTCAGGGGTCAGGAGTTAGGAGTCAGGAGTCAGGGATTGTTCTCACCCCTCACACCTTCCCCCTCACGGCCTGTTCATGATCGCCCTGATCGACTACGGCATGGGCAACCTGCATTCGGTGGCCAAGGCGCTGGAAAAAGTCGGCGGCAAGGTCGAACTGGTCAGCGATGCGGAGGCGCTGCAACAGTACGACCGCATCGTCCTGCCCGGCGTCGGCGCATTTCGCGACTGCATCGGCGCATTGGAACAGCGCGGCATGGATACTGCACTGAAGGCGTCACTGGATGACGGTACGCCGTTTCTGAGCAT
>JALUYG010000348.1 GCA_027013105.1 Mariprofundus sp. | reverse complement strand
AGATATCTGGCTGATTGATGACGTGCTCTATACCGGCCGCACCATTCGCGCGGCCATGGATGAATTGTTCGACTACGGCCGGCCCGCCGCAATTCGGCTGGCCGTGCTGGTGGATCGCGGCGGTCGGCAGTTGCCGATCCGGGCCGATATCGCCGGGCTGGAGCATGTTGCGCCGGCCAACTGCACGGTCGATCTGATCTCTGGCGACAGCTGGGCGATCGAACAAAGGCAGGTGAAATAATGCAACCGCTACGCCATCTGTTCGGCATCGACGGTCTGGAAGTCGATCAGGTCGAATACCTGCTCAATCTCGGCGAATCGTTTATCGATATCAACCAGCGGCCGCTGAAAAAAGCGCCAACGCTGCGCGGCAAGACCATCATCAACCTCTTCTTTGAGAACTCCACCCGCACCCGCACCAGTTTTGAACTGGCCGGCAAGCGCCTGTCGGCGGATGTGATCAACATCTCCGCCTCGACATCCGCCACCAAAAAAGGCGAGTCGCTGCTCGATACCGGTCAGACGCTGGCGGCCATGCAGCCGCATGTGCTGGTGGTTCGCCACGGCGTCTCCGGCGCCTGTGAATTTCTGGCCGATTATCTGGGCGACACCTCGATTGTGAACGCCGGCGACGGCGCCCATGAACACCCGACCCAGATTCTCACCGACCTGCTCACCCTGCGCTGCGCCGGCGGCTATATCGGTAAAACGATCACCATTGTCGGCGATATCGCCCATTCACGGGTGGCGCGTTCACACCTGCTGGCCGCGAAACTGATGGGATATACCGTCCGCCTGGTCGCGCCGAAAACACTGTTGCCCGCTGAGGTGGAGCGGTACGGCTGCGAAGTGTTCCACGAATTCGATGACGCTATTCCGGGCTCCGATGTGTTGTATATGCTGCGCGTGCAGACCGAACGTTTAACCGATAATTGTTGCTTCCCGTCGATTCGTGAATATCACGAAGCCTACGGCCTAAATCGCAAACGTCTGAATGCCGCTGTCGAGGGCTGTCTGGTGATGCATCCGGGGCCGATGAATCGCGGCGTTGAAATCGCCACCGATGTAGCCGATTCGGTTCGCGCCCTGATTCTCGATCAGGTCGAACACGGCGTGGCCATTCGCATGGCGGTGCTGACTGCTCTGTGCGGTGCACAGCAACATCTGGGCAGGCCCGGACGCAGCAAACAGATGGTCATCGAAGCGATGCGCGGGCAGGGGAGCCTGTTATGAGTGTGGCAGATGTATTGATTCGCGGTGGTCGCGTGATCGATCCGGCCAATGGCGTCGATGCGGTGTGCGATATCTGGATTGAAGCCGGTCGAATTGCCGGCATCGGCGCATTTGAAGGAAATGCGAACGAAACGATCGATGCAACCGATCGGGTTGTCTGCCCCGGCCTGATTGATATGCACGTGCATCTGCGCGAGCCGGGTCAGGAGTGGAAAGAGGATATCGAATCCGGTTCCCGCGCTGCGGTGGCCGGCGGCGTCACCACCATGTGCTGCATGCCCAATACCGGCCCGCATATCGACCATGCCGGCGTGGCGCTGCAAATTATTGCGCGCGCGCAGCAGGTGGGATTGTGCAACGTCCACCCGATTGGCGCGGTGACGAAAAATCTCGATGGCAAGGAACTGACCGAAATGCGCGAACTGGCCCGCGCCGGCTGCGTCGCTTTCTCCGATGACGGCATGCCGATATGGCATGCCGGCGTCATGCGCAAGGCGCTGGAATATGCTTCCAGTTTCGGCTTCATGGTGATTCAGCATGCCGAAGAGAAGGAGCTGACCGGCGGCGGCGCCATCAATGAAGGCTGGGTATCCACCCGACTCGGTGTCGCCGGCATGCCGGTGGAGGGCGAAGATTCGATGATCGCCCGTGATATTATGCTGGCGCGCCGCGTCGATGCCCGCTATCACGTCGCCCACATTTCATCGCGTGGCGCGGTTGATCTGGTGCGCGCGGCGCAGGCAGAGGGCTTAAAAGTGACCACAGAAGCCGCGCCGCACCATTTCGCCCTGACCGAAGAAGAGGTGTTGGGGTTCAATGCCGATGCCAAGATGAGCCCGCCGCTCAGAACCGAAGCCGATCGACTGGCGGTGATTGAAGGATTGCGAGACGGCACGATTGATGTGATCGCCACCGATCACGCCCCGCACCACGAAGACGACAAACGCTGCGGCCTCTCCTGCGCCGCCTTCGGCATTGTCGGGCTGGAAACGATGTTGCCGGTATCCCTGCAACTGGCGCGCGACGGCGTGCTGTCCATGCCCGATCTGCTGGCCAAAATGACCTGCAATCCGGCCCGGCTGCTCGGTCTCGATAGCGGCACGCTCAGCCTCGGCGCAGCGGCGGATATCGCCATCTTCGATCCGGATGCGACATGGACAGTGGATCGCGATGCGCTGGTCTCCAAAGGCAAAAACACCCCGTGGCACGGCAAGGAGTTGACCGGCCAGGTGACGCATACCCTGAAATCAGGCCGGATTGTCTATGCCGAAGGGGCAGTGCGTGGTTAAGCAGTCGAGCACTACCATTTTCGAAGAGCAGGCTGAAGTTCTGGCCCATGTCACCCATCCGGGTGAGCAGTTTGTTATGCGCCTGCATGCGCCGAAAACTGCGGCGACGGCAAAGCCCGGCCAGTTTGTGCATCTGCGCGTCTCTGCAGAGCGACCCCTGCGCCGGCCGATTTCGATTATGCTGACCGATCCGGACAGGGGCACAGTCGATCTGCTCTACAAAGCCATCGGCGACGGCACCCGTTTACTGTCGCAGCGAAAGGCTGGCGATGTCATTCCGATGCTGGGGCCGATTGGTCAGCCGTTTGACTTGTCTGATACCGCGAAACGCTATGTGTTGATCGGCGGCGGGGTGGGTATTCCGCCAATGGTTTTTGCCGCCGACGCCCTGCAGGGTGAGGCGGATTGCGTGCTCTTTGCCGGCTCCGAAATCGCCTTCCCGTTTGCGCTGAAACCATCCACCATGCTGCTGCCGGGCGTGAACGGCAATGCGATCCTCTCCATTGCCTCACTGGAAGAGCGGGGTATCCCGTGCCGGCTGGCCTCCAGTGCCGGACTATATGGCTGCTACGCAGGCCATGTTCCAAATCTGGCGCGCGATTATCTGGCCGCGCTGTCTGAACCAGAACGCGTACGCTGCGTGCTGCTCTCCTGCGGCCCGCATCCGATGCTGCATGCCGTGGCGAAGCTCGGGCGTGAATTTGAACTGCCCACCTTCCTCAGTCTGGAAGAGCATATGGCATGCGCCGTCGGCGGTTGTGCCGGCTGCGTGGTGAAAACGATTGAACACGGCGAAGAAAAGTATCGTCGCGTCTGTGTCGACGGCCCTGTGTTCCCGGCTGAACTGCTGCCCGAATTCGCATGAGCGCTGCCGACGTCCTGCAATTCTGGTTTTGTGAACTGGAGCCAGTGCAGTGGTGGCGTGCAGATGATGCTGTGGATCAGACTATTGTGCAATGATTTGGCACGCTGCATCGTGATGCCGCAGCGTCCAAACTGTATCACTGGCGTGAAAATGCAGCCGGGCACCGGGTTCAACCTGGAGTTTGAACTCAAATAAAAGGCCATTTTCGATAGGAGGTCAAACAATGGCTCATTCAATGCCCGTTAAAATCTTATTTTTTTCTCTGTTCTTTCATTGCGCATCGTGCCATGCAATTGATTTTAAATTTCAAGATGCAACTGATTTTGCAACACTTGACCCTTTTGAATCCGTTGAAGCCTTTGAGGCGAACTATAGGAAGTATACCCAGGATTGCCTCGATCATACATTCGGTGGCACCGCTGATGTTTGCAACCGGTCACGCCGAAGAGGAGCCGGTCAGGCAGGATATGGAGCATTCGATCATAGCTGTCTGATTGAGAAGCCGTTCAAACTCAAGGCGCTGGCCGGCGGCATTCGGGCGCGCTTGCATGAACAACAGGCTGATTAGGAAACAGGCGGATGGGCCGCATCGCCGAGGATACGAAGCAGCGGTTGTAACTGCCGCTCGTAATGCTTCCAGACGCCGACCGAACCGCTTGATACCGGTTTGCGCACCTGCATAAAGCTGGCCGTGCGCACGGCATTGGCGGCTTCGTAAAAGCGTAGACACTGCTCGTGCCACGCCAGTCCGCAGGCCTCCAGCAGCCGGCGCGTCTGCGTCTGCTGATCTGCAACCAGTTCTTCATAATCGATTTCAAAGAGCGCGCCGGCCGGCAAACTTGCCCGCCAGTGCTGCATCAGCTGCAGGTAGGCGCGGTAATAATATCCGAGCGTTTCCAGGTCGTGGCCGTAATCAAAATGGCTGCCCTGCAGGTGGTTGTGGAAAATGGACCAGCAGGTATCCATCGGATGACGGCGCACATGGATGATGCGGGCTTCGGGCAGGGCGCAGTGAATCGCGCCGATCATGCTGATATTGGAGAGCGATTTGTCGGTATAGCGCCGCCCTGAACCGGATGGTTCATCCTCTCCCGCATCGGCCTGTAGCAGTTGCAGGTATTGCTGCGCCACAGCCTGCCACTGTTGCGGCGTTAATTCGGTAGATGTGATATCGGCGTCGCACTGGCGCATGGCATCTTCAAAAAAGCCGCATTCGCCGCGCGGCGTCACATCGGGATGACTGACCAGAATCTGTTCCACCAGCGTGGAGCCGCAACGCGGCATGCCGACGATAAAGATCGGCGATGCATCACTCAGGCCGGATGTTTCCTCCATCGCCGCCGGGGTGAATCTCTGCATGATCTGCTGCAGGCGGCTGAGTTCCCGCGCCTGATCATAGCAAGCGGCGCGGCTGCGAATGGCATTGCCCTCTGCATAGCAGCGGAAGGCCGCATCATATTCACCCAGATCGCCCAGCGCCTTGCCGTAGACAAAGCCGAGCCGGGCGCGCTGCGGCGAATCAGCCGGGGCGCGCTCGAACATGGCGGCCAGCTGTTCCACATCGGCATCGCGTTCACGACGGGCGCCGATTTCAAACAGCAACCCTTCGGCGTCGGCGTGGTCGGGGTCCAGCCGTAATGTGGTGCGAATCTCCTGCTCGCCCTGCTGCCGCCGGCCATCCTGCAACAGCAGCAGCGCATAACAGTAGTGCGCATCGACATGATCCGGATTCAGCCCGATCAGCTCCTGCAGCCACCCTTCGGCCTGCGCCGTATCTCCGCGCTCATAGCAGGCCCGAAACAGTTTCATCAACAGCTCGGTATTGCGGGGGTGGCGCTTGTACGCCGTCATCAGCAGCTCGCCGGCCTGATCAAACTGTCGCATGGCGATCAGTGCGCCGGCGTAGGCCAGTTGAATCTGCAGCTCATGCGGCTTGAGTTTGAGGGCCTGACGATAGCTCTGCAGCGCCTGCGCATGGCGATCGCCTTGCAGCAGCATGCCGGCCAGATTCAGGTGGAATTCGTAGCGACGGGGCGCGGCAGCGACGGCCTGCTGAAACAGTCCTAGCGCCGCATCGCTATCGCCCTGCTGACTGGCAATAATGCCGCGAATATTGATAGCGTCGCCGAAACCCGGCTGAATAGACTCCATGCGTTGGCACAGCTGCGCAGCCACCTCCGCCCGCCCCTGATTCAGGCTCTGAACGGCCTGATCGAGCAGGCTGTTCAGCTGCCGTTTTTTACTGTTGGATAGCTTGACAGGACGCCGCATGCCAGTTTGATTTACTCCTAACCCAGCTTAGCCGGAACCAAACAGACTTGAGTCACAAAGTTTTTGCTTGGCGTACTTTGCGGCTCTGCAAGATATTTTTTGTAAGGGCTTAAACATGCGCGGCGACGAGTTCCAGCCAGCGGCGGGTCAGGATGGCGCTGTACGCATCCGCATCCGCTGCTTGCAGTTGCGTTTCCAGTTCAGCGGCATAGGCATCGGGAATATAATAGATGGCGCCGGAAGTCTCCCATCCGGCCGGCGTGTTGAGCAGCCGGAATCCCACCTTGTCGCCCACTTCAAACATGCGGCTGGCGTAGCTGTCCTCAATGTCGATTTGGGGCGCTTCCGCATCCAGCTGGTCTCGCAGGCTGAAGCGTTCGCCGGGCAGACAATCGGTGATCGCATACAGGCGCAGCGGCTGCCTGGGCAACTGCATCAGATAGTTGCGCTGATCGTCATCCAGATTGAGTTCATCGCTCTCCAAAATCAGTTGCAGAGGCGAGCGCTGTCCCGCCGCTTCCGCATCTTCTTCCTGAAAGCGCCCCTCCGCCACCAGCATCTCCAGCAGGTTAATATCGTGAATGCTACGGATTTTGGCATCGGCGCTGGCGATGCCATGGCGTTGCTGCTCGGAAATATCCGCCAGCCAGACCGCATCCACCCAGTTATCGATCGGTTGCCGGAAGCGCTTGCTTAGCCAGGCCAGCGCATGCTGCACCCCCTCTTTGCGGTTGACGCCGGCGACAGCCTGTTCCCGCGCCTTGAGCAGGCAGCACTTTTTATATTTTTTTCCACTGCCGCACGGGCATGGTTCATTGCGTTGCACTTTGTGGGCCACAGTGCCTCCTCCGAAGCGTTTAAATTCTTAAGCCGCGAGCATAATGAATGTTGGCATCTGTTTCCATGCTAAGTGGCCGGTTGCTAAAATCTTGCACCACGAAGAACACGAAGAGCGCGAAGTAGAACCTTTAACCCAGAAGCTTCAGTTGGCGGCCAAATGAATCGCAGAAGTGTTTACAACAACTATTCTGAACTTCCTTCGTGCGCTTCGTGGTGAACAGCTTTTTTTACCCGGCTTCGGCAACGATGGATTCAAGGCGGGAGAGGGCCAGCAGCAGGCGCAGGCGGCG
>JALUYG010000347.1 GCA_027013105.1 Mariprofundus sp. | reverse complement strand
TGACATGGCTGGACAGATTAAAACAAGAGGTTGAAGAGCAATGAAAAAAAACGGATGGATGATATGCGTGACGGCCGCGCTGCTGGCCGGCTGCACGTGGGTGAAGCCGACCGCCGATGCGCTGAATGTGCGGGTGGCTTATCTGAGTCAGGTGAAGGGGTGCAAACAGTTGGGCCGTGCGACGGTCTCTGTGCTCGATAAAATCCTGTTTGTGAAGCGTAATGAGGAGCAGATGGCCGATGAGCTGGAGACGCTGGGGCGCAATGCGGCGGCGGAGATGAAAGGCGATACGATTGTCGCCATGAGCAAGATTGTCGATGGAGAACGGATTTTTAATGTCTACCGTTGCCACGACTGAGAAGGTTTCGCTGCAGTCGCTGTTTGCGGCGGTTACCGAAGCCTTCGATGCGGGCGCCAGCGGCGCTGAACTCTCCGGACTGATGTGCCGCAATGTCGATGCGCTGCTGATCGATTTGTGGCAAGCAAAAGCGCCAACGGCGTCCGGTTGCGTCGATCTGGTGGCGGTCGGCGGTTACGGGCGCGGCGAACTGGCCCCGTGTTCTGACTGGGATCTGTGGTTTCTGGCGCCGGATAGCTGCCCGCCTGAAGCCGAACAGGAGATGCAGGCGTTTCTGCTGGCGCTGTGGGATATGGGCGCGAAAGTCGGCCATGCGGTGCGCACGGTGAAGGAGACGCTGCTGCATGTGCATGAGGACTGGTCGTCGGCGACTGCGGCGATGGAGTCGCGACTGCTGTATGGCCGGGGCGAAATCTACAACCGCTTGCAGGATAAGCTCGGCCTGTTTTTCAAAAAACAGCGCAAGGCGTTTGTCGAGGCCAAACTGGCCGAATTGACAGCGCGCTATGAACGCACCGGCGGCACGGCATTTTTGATGGAGCCGGATATCAAGGAGAGCAAGGGCGGCCTGCGCGATGTGCAGACGGTGTTCTGGCTGGCCAAGGCGTGGTACAACTGTGACGATGTGGACGGACTGGTTGAACAGGGAGCGATTTCGGCGACAGAACGCCAGCATCTGCTGACCGCCCAGAATTTTCTCTGGCGCTGCCGGGCGGCGCTGCATCTGGAGGTCGGGCGCGCCTCCGATCGCCTCGGCTTCGAGCAGCAGGCGGTGTTGGCGGAGCGAATGCATTATCAGGCGACAGAACATCGTCCGGCGGTTGACGCCTTTATGAAAGAGTATTTTCGCCATGTCGGACGGATTTCACGCATTACCAGCCTGATGCGGATGCATTTCAATGAACAGCTGCACCCGCAGCGGTTCACCCGCAAACGCAATATCGGTGACGGCTTCACCCTTGAAGGGCAACTGGTCGGCATCGCCCATGCCGATGTGTTCAAACAGCAGCCGATGCGATTGCTGCGTATTTTTCATGTCGCCCAGCAGGATCGCAGGCTGCTATCGAGTCAGGCGCTGCGCCAGATTCGGGCCGATGTGCTGTTGATTGATGACGCTTTTCGCAACAATCCGGAAGCCCACAAGCTGTTTCTGCTGATTCTGCGCAGCAACCGCAATGTACACTGGGCGCTGCGCGGCATGAATATCACCGGCGTACTGGGGCGTTTTATTCCGGAATTTCGCGACGTGGTGGGATTGGGTCAGTTCAATCGCTACCACGCCTATACGGTGGATGAGCACACCCTGCGGGCAGTCGGTGAAGCGCGAAATTTCTGGCATCGCGAGCGCACCATGCGGCTGCCGCTGGCCAATGATGTCAGCTGCAAAATCAGGCGCCCGGAGTTGCTCTACCTGGCGCTGATTTTCCACGATATCGCCAAAGGTATGGATGGCGACCACTCTGAGAACGGCGCTGTGATCGCCCGTCGTTTCTGCCAGCGTATCGGCCTGAATCGCGATGCGGCCGAACTGATCGAGTGGCTGGTGCGCGAGCATCTGCTGATGGCGGTCAAGAGCCAGCGCTTCGACCTCTCCGACCCGGCCGTGATCCGCGCTTTCGCCGCGAGGGTGGGCGATAAGGAGCGCCTGAACTATCTGCTGCTGTTGACGGTGGCCGATATCGCCGCTGTCGGGCCGAATGTCTGGAACGACTGGAAAGGGACGCTGCTGCGCGAAATTTATCACGCCACCGCCCGCTGTCTTCTGGGAGAAGCGGGCGGCGGCGAAGCCGGCGAGCAGCGCTATCGCACCCGGGTGGAAACGGTACTGGAAAAGGCTCAGGGGGATCAGGCGTCGCTAAGGCGGGCGCTGGAGTTGCTGCCGACGGCGTGCGTGATGCAATTTTCGCCGCGGCAACTGCGCCACATCATCGAACTGCTGGCCGGCCATCCCGATGACGCCGCCCGGCTGTGGGTGGATCCGGAACGCGCTGAAACGCTGGCCTGCGTGGCGGCGCGTGAACGCGAGGGGCTGTTTGCTGCGCTGGCTGCTGTCCTCACCTCCGGTCACGCCAGTATTGTGGCGGCGCAAGCCTATAAGCTTAGCGATGGCCGCGTGCTCGATCTGTTTCACCTGCAGGGCAATGATGGCATGCCGTTTGATGTCTCCGCCGATCTGGAACGGCTGGAATCCCGCATCGGGGATATTCTGGCTCAGGATCAGATTGCCAGCCTCAGGGTGGAAAAACAGTTCAAGGTGAATGTGCTGATGCGGCGCGTGCCGGTGCGCGTGCGCGAACTGCCGGCGGCCTCATCAAAGGAGACGGTGATCGAGGTCTCCGCTGCTGATCAGCCACGCCTGCTGGCGCGGCTGGCGGAGGGCATCAACACAGAAGGTTATGCGCTGCACGGCGCCTCGGTTTCGACATTCGGCGAGCGCGCGGTGGATGTGTTTTTTGTCACCGGTAAGCAATCGGAACAGCTTTCGACGGAGCAGGTGGCGGCATTGTGCAAGCTGCTGGCTGACGTGGCGACATTGCCGGAGTAACGCGCATGGACTGTTTACGAAGAGATTAAAATATCTGATCCTCCGCGCAGGCGGGAATCCTGTGTGTTCAACAAGAGGTTTTATATGTATCTGCTTGAACGTATTTTTGAGGCGAGAAAGCGTAAAAAGAGCGGCTTTGTGCTGGCGCTGGGCGGCGGCGGCGGGCGCGGGCTGGCGCATCTGGGCGTGCTGGATGTTCTGGAGCAGCACCACTTAAAGCCCGATGCCATTGTCGGCAGCAGCATCGGCGCCATGTTCGGGGCCATGTATGCGATCACGCCGGACGCCGCCGCAGTGATCCGGCGCGCTGAGGAGATTCTCGCATCCGATCTGTTCGCCAGTCTGGATCTGTCCATGCTGGAAACAAACGGCGCTCAGGATCAGAGCTGGCTGGGTCGTATGAGTTCCGCTGCCAAACAGGCGCTGCTGTATACGCGGGCGGCAACGGAACGCTCGGTCGCCGATATCGATATTCTGACGGATATCGTATTTTCATTCTGTGGCGGAGAATCTTTTGAAGACGCAAAAATACCGGTTTATGTCACAGCAGTAGCCTTCCCCTCAGGCGAGTGCCACATCTTTTCAGCCACCTCCGGCGTTAAGCTGCCCTGCGCGGTCGCCGCCAGCATGGCGATACCGGGCGTGTTCGAACCGCTGAAAATCGATGGCGTTCAGTATGTTGATGGCGGCGTCGCTTCCGATTTGCCCGCCAAGGAAGCCCAGATGGTTGCCAATGCGGAGCAATTGGTGCTGGCTGTGAATGTTGGTGCGCGGCCACGTGAAGATGTGGAGCCTTCCAATGTGTATGGCATGCGCGATTGGTCGGCGCAGATTCAGGCGTTGTATTTGCGTAAGTACAACAAGGCATTCGCCGATGTGCTGATTGAGCCGCTGGTCGGCTTTACGCAATGGCAGGATTTTTCCAATCCGGAACAGGAGATTGAGAAGGGCAGGCAGGCCGCACTGGAGAAAATTCCCGAGCTGATCGAAAAGCTGGATGTGTGACAATGCAGCGAGCAGAACGCGCCGTCATTCTGGCAGCGGGCATGGGGACCAGACTGAAGTGGATGACCCGCCATCGCCCCAAGGCGTTGATGCAGGTGGCCGGCGAGCCGGTGATTTTGCATGTGATCCGGCGGCTGGTAGCGCAGGGGATTCATGAGATTGCGGTCAATGCATTTCATCATGCCGATCAGCTCAGCGATTATCTGGGCGATGGTGTGCGTTTCGGCTGCCATATTGTCATCAGTGAAGAAAAAGCATTGCTGGATTCCGGCGGCGGAGTGAAAAAAGCACTGACGAAACTGCCGGGCAGCGGCGCTGTGTTGGTGCATAACTGCGATGTGCTGGCCGATATTGATCTGCTGCGTCTGGCGAGGATCGCACCGGTTGGCGGCTGTAGCCTGGCGCTGGCGCCAAATCCCGCCCACCATCCGCAGGGCGATTTCTGCCTTGTCGGCTCCGATGTGTCCGAACGCGGCGATGCGCGTTTCACATTTGCCGGCGTGTCGGTTTGGGATGGCGCGTTGTTTGATGGCTACGACGCCGACAGGGCTTTTCCCCTGACCCAACCCATTCGCGAACAGATCGCCCGGCATGCATGCAAGGGGCTGCTGCATGACGGTTACTGGTTCGATGTTGGCCGGCCGGCCGATTTGATGCGCGCCGGGCGTAGGCTGGCCGGCAAATAATGCGTATCTGGGTTGATGCCGATGCCTGCCCGAGGGCGATCAAGGAGATTCTGTTTCGAGCCGCCGAGCGGGTGAAGTTGCCATTGACGCTGGTGGCCAATACGCAGCTGCGTCACCCTGCTTCTGAATATATCGATGCCATCCGGGTCGGCGCCGGAGCGGATGTAGCGGATGCCTATATTATTGCGCATGCCGAGCCGGGTGATCTGGCCATTACTGCCGATATTCCGCTGGCGGCAGGCGTGATTGAAAAAGGCGGTTTCGCCCTGAATCCAAGGGGCGAGATGTACACATCTGAAAATGTGCGATCGGCGCTGAGTATGCGTGATTTCATGGATAATCTGCGCGGGGAAGGGGTGGTGACAGACGGCCCGGCGGCATTCAGCCCTGCTGATCGTCAGGCATTTTCCAATCAGCTGGATCGTTTCTTGACGCGTTATTTAAAGGGATAAAATCAATAATGCAGCACGGGTCAATGTATGCCGTAGCCTGCGGTGATGTGAAGATCCTGATGTAGCAGGTCGGCAAGAATCGGTTTAATTCCGGGCATTGATTTTTTGATTGAGGCCATCCCAATTCAGAATTTTCCCATCAGCAGTCACCAGTGAGGAGCCGGTTGAAATGGTTGTTGCAACAATGATGCGGTCGGCAGGATCGCCATGGAAGTCCTGGAGATTGGCTGCAGCTATGCCTGTCTGGCCATTGATGGGCAACTCAATCAAACCTCTGCTGATAAGCTCCTGACGCCATACATCTGGCGGGAAATCCATTTCCAACCGCCCCTTGTTGACGAGCATTGCCACCTCCCAGAATGAAATGGCAGAAACCGCCAGCGCATCATCTGCCAGCGCCTGATCCAAGATTTGAACCGCTCGCCTGCCGAGGGACGGGGCTCCTGCATCCATCCAGATCATTGCATGGGTATCCAGAATGATCACGCTTTTTCAGCCCCCCATTCTTCATCTACAGGTTCAATCAGATCATCCGCCGCATGAATGCCGGAAGCGTGCAGACCAAACAGCGTTTTTGGCTTATGGCGAAAGGGCAAGAGGCGGGAAACCGGGCGACCATTCTTGGTGATGATAATCTCTTCACCTGTTTCATTAATTTCATCCATGACGCCCAGACATTTTGCCTTGAATACCGACGCTTTCATCGTTGCCATAGCACACCTCTTTCTGTGTTTATCCCGATTATAGTCACAAAAGTGGTCATGTGCAAGTCGAAGCCAGGGTTTCAGGGCTTGCTTTGCTTTTGATGATGGTTATGTGATGATCTCCTTGCTGCAGCAGTTTTTAATATCAGACAGAGAACACGCAAACCCGAAGGAGACGCCATGATTTTACATGAGCAATTAAAACAGGACTGTTTTGTGATCGGACGATTGCCGTTATCCGTGCTGCTGTTGATGAACGACAGTCAATATCCGTGGTTTATTCTGGCGCCGCAACGCGCCGGCGTCGGTGAAATCCACCAACTCTCTGACGCCGACCAGCAGCAACTGATGCGCGAATCTTCACAACTGGCGGCGTGCATCGAAACGGCTTTCAAGGCGGATAAAATCAATATCGCAGCGCTCGGTAATGTCGTGCCGCAGTTGCATATCCATCATATTGTACGCTATGTCACCGATCCGGCCTGGCCGGCGCCGGTATGGGGAAAGTTCAAGGCAACACCCTATGATGAGGGTCAAGCTGCCGACATTATTGCCCGGTTACGCCGCGAATTGCCGCTGGAGTAAGCGGGGCAAATATTAGCACCCATTACTTTGACACCTTATCTACCACCGTGCGCAATCTACCCAGTGTAAATGGCTTGCTGAGAAAATCATTCGGCTGGCAATGGCTATCGGGCGACAGGGCGCTGTCTGCATCATAGCCAGATGTCATGACGACATAAATATCCGGTCGAATCTCGCGCAATCGCTGCAGACAATCCGCGCCGCCCATTTCCGGCATCATCACATCGAGCATCACCCAGTCAAAATCGGAATCCTGGCTAAACAGTTTCACGGCTTCCAGGCCATTGCTTGCTGTTTCAACGCGCATGCCGAGCCGCGTCAACATGCGGCTGGCGACATGAATCACGCCCGGCTCATCATCGACCACCAGCACGCGCCCGGATAACTGCCGTTTCATATCGGCCCGATTGATCAGGTTCGGATGGGTTGCGACATCGATGGCAGGCAGCCAGACGGATATAGCTGTGCCCTTGCCGGGCGTGCTGTCAATCTCCATGGCGGCATTGTGCGAGCGTAAAATGCCCAGAATGGCGCTCATACCCAGACCGCGACCGGTAAATTTTGTGGTGTAAAACGGATCGAAGATATGCTCCAGCGTATCCGCATCCATGCCGCAGCCATTATCCCGCACCCGGATTACCACATAGTCGCCCGGTTTGGCGTCCGCGCCGTAAAAGTCGATCTGATCATGGGCCTTGAGAGCGCGATGCCGAATAGCGACATGAACCTCGCCGGCGCGCTCCGGCGCGATAGATTCCGAGGCGTTAATCGTCAGATTCAACAGCATCTGTTTGATCTGGGCGCGATCCGCCAGCGCCCATAACGGCTGTTGAGCCATATCGAAAGAGAGTGTGACATGCGCGCCCATGGATGCGCGCAGCAGGCTCTGCATATCTTCAACCGTCGCCTGCATGTTCAGCGCTTCCGGATGTACGACCCCCTTGCCGGAATAGTCCAGCATTTGTTGGCATAAATCAGCGGCTGCATGGGCGGCATCATCGATGCAGCAGAGAGATTCATGCATCGATTCGGATGCATGCTCTTCCAGCTTCGCCAGCTCAATGTGGCCCTGAATCACCGTGAGCAAATTGTTAAAATCATGTGCAATGCCGCCGGCCATCAGCCCCAGGGATTCCAGGCGCTGGGCATGTTGCATCTGCTGCTGTAGCGATTGCTGCTCCGCTTCCGCCGCCAGTTTGTCGGTGACATCAATGGCGAAGCCCACCAGGCCGGAGATTTCTCCATCGGCATGGACCAGGCGCACCTTGATAATATCAAAGATGCGCAACACGCCGTCTGCACAAGTCAGTTCTTCACGGCCATAAAATGCCCGGTCGCTCTGCAGGCATGTGGAATCGGATGCCAGCACCGAAGCAACCATATTGTCGGGTAACAGCGTGGTGTAGTCTTCGGCCTGCAACGCTTGTTGCTCGGAAATGCCGCACAGGCGTTCCCATGCTTTGTTGATAAACTGAATTCTGCGTTGTCGATCAACCATCCAGATGCCGATCGGAGAGTGATCGAGAATCACCTGCATGCGATCCTGCTGTTGCGCCAGCACCCTGTACGAGTCATCCAGTTGCTGTTTGCGCCACTCCAGCTGGGATTGGTAAATATGCGCGAAGATCCAGAAAAATAACACAACAACGATGCTGATGAATAACTGTTGGGAGGAATACGGAGTCTCGATCCAGCCTTGTGATTGCAGCATGGATGCTGTGAACATCTCTGTCACAAGCAGGAGCACCCAGTAACGCGCGCGTTTGACCGACTGCACCAGGTAGGCCACAAACGGGAAGCCGGCCAGCCAGAAAATACCGGTATCCTCAACTGTTTCTGTGAAAACAAGCGCTGAAAACAGCAACAGCGCCGATGCCATCAGCGTAAACTCGATGCGCGCCAGGTTGGCGCCATGCCGAATGCGCCAATAGCCAATCAGCATCACCACGATCAGCGCGCACTCCACCACCCGTAACGACTGGCAGCAGCCTTCAAGCCAGTGCAGCAACACAAACAGCCCGAGCGTCACCGCGCTCATCATATGCACCAGAGCCAGCACCTGACGCCGGTCTTCGAACATTGAGGTGAAGTTCATTCGGAAATGTTATGCGCTATCGGTGGTGATCGGAATATCTATTTTACGGCGGTTGAGGATGCTGATTTTACGCGCCACTTCGCCGGCCAGCGTCTGGTAGGCTTTGGCCTGATCGGAATCGGGCATGGCGGCGACGATGGGCGTGCCGGCATCGGCTTTTTCGCGAATGGCGATATCCAGAGGAATATGCGCCAACACATCCGTGTGGTAGGCTTCACCCAGTTTCGCCGCGCCCCCTTCGGCGAAAATGTGGCTGGATTCGCCGCAATGCGGACAGATAAACTGGCTCATGTTTTCCACAATGCCGAGGGTCGGTACATTCACCTTCTGGAACATCTCAATGCCTTTGCGACAGTCCAGCAAGGCAATATCCTGCGGCGTGGTCACCAGCACGGCGCCGGTGACAGGCACCTTCTGGGTCAGCGTCAGCTGCACATCGCCCGTGCCCGGCGGCATATCGACAAACAGGTAATCCAGATCGCCCCATGCCACATCGCGGAGCAGTTGCGTCAGGGCGCTGGCCACCATCGGGCCGCGCCAGACAACAGCTTCGCCTTCCGGCATCAGAAAGCCGATGGAGATGGTTTTGATGCCGTAATTTTCCAGCGGCGTGAGGATATTTTTGTCATGATCAATGGCCGGCATGTATCCGGCCAGTCCGGTCATGCGCGGAATGGACGGGCCGTAAATATCGCCATCGAGCAGCCCCACGCGCGCCCCGGTCTGGGCCATGGCGATGGCCAGATTGACGGCTGTGGTCGATTTTCCCACGCCGCCCTTGCCGGAGGCGACTGCGATAATATTGGCGACGCCGGGAACCAGCTCTTTTTCCGGCGCGGCCTGCTGCACCCTGGAAGACATGGTAATATCAGCGGTCTTGATGGCGGGAATGGCCAATACGGCCTCTTCAGCCTGCTGACGGAACGCCTCCTTGACCGGGCAGGCGGGCGTGGTCAGCTCAATGGTGAAGGCGACCTTGTCACCCTGGATGCTGATATCTTTCACAAAGCCGAGCGAAACGATATCCTTATTAAAATCAGGATCGATAATGGTGGAAAGTGCTTTGAGAATCTCAGCTTCGGTTGTCATAACGCGCCTCCATGGTGGCCGGCATCGTCGTAAGGCTGAGTAATACTGTCAAGTTCCGGTGCGCCTGTTCGCATTAATGGTTGCGTTTTGAAAAATCGGCACGATAATTCGCCGCTACATATTAAATCCGGCTTATCCAGAGCAGTGGAGGGTGCAGGCCCTGTGAAACTGCGGCAACCGGCCAACGATTCCTGATGGAGTCCGAGGAGAATGGTGCCAATGCCTGCCTGAGAGGGAGACCTCAAGGGAGCGATGATGCGGGTTGTTCAGTCTGATGCACGCGTGCATTCTCTATGATACAACCTTCGCTTCATCGCGGAGGTTTTTTGTTTCTGGACGAGTCGAAACTGGAGATAGGCACATGAACATAGTTCGTGCATTAAAATGCAGAGAGTGCGGTCAGGAATACGATATCCAGCCGACGCATGTTTGCGAGTTCTGTTTCGGGCCGCTGGAAGTGGTCTATGATTATGAAAAACTCGATGGCTATTTTACCCGCGAACTGATCGAGTCGCGGCCGCAGACGATGTGGCGCTATAAAGAGCTGCTGCCGATCGAGGGCGAGCCGAGCGTGGGTGCGCAGAACGGCTTTACGCCGTTGGTGCGGGCGAAGAACCTGGAGAAGGCGCTGGGCGTCTCCGAGCTCTATATCAAAAACGATTCGGTCTGCTATCCGACGCTCTCATTCAAAGATCGCGTCGTCTCCGTGGCCTTGTCCAAGGCTGTCGAGTTTGGCTTCAAGACGGTGGCCTGCGCCTCGACCGGTAATCTGGCCGGCTCCGTGGCGGCCAATGCGGCGGCGGCGGGGCTGGAGTCCTATGTGTTTATTCCGCACGACCTGGAGCAGGGCAAGGTGCTCGGCGCGGGTATTTTCGGCACGCGTATTATCGGCATCAAGGGCAAGTATGACGATGTGAACCGTCTCTGCTCGGAGGTGGCCGGCAAATATGGCTGGGCCTTTGTGAATGTGAATGTGCGCCCGTTTTATGCAGAAGGCTCCAAATCGCTGGGTTATGAGATGATGGAGCAGCTGGGCTGGAAAGCGCCGAAGCATGTGGTGGTGCCGATGGCGTCGGGTTCGCTCTGCACCAAGGTGCACAAGTCGATCAAAGAGTTTATCAAACTGGGTCTGATTGAGGATAACGGCACGGCTGTCTACGGCGCGCAGGCCACCGGCTGTTCGCCGATTGCCAAATCGGTGAAGGACGGCACCGACCTGATTCATCCGGTTATCGCCGATACTGTCGCAAAATCGCTGGCGATCGGCAATCCGGCCGACGGTTTTTATGCCAATCGCGTGATCAATGAAACCGGCGGATGGGCGGAAGATGTGTCCGATCAGGAAGTGATTGATGCCATGAAACTACTGGCGGAAACCGAAGGTATTTTCGCCGAGACGGCCGGCGGTGTGACGCTGGGCTGCGCCAAAAAGATGATTGAGTCGGGCAAGTTGCCACGCGACGAGTCGATTGTGCTCTGCATCACCGGCAATGGCCTGAAAACGCAGGAAGCGGTGCTCGATGCTATTAACAAGCCGCGCATTATCGACGCCAGCCTGAAAGATTTTGATGCATTGGCTGAAGCCGATGGTTTTCAGGCGGCAGCCTGAGAAAAAAAGATTAACCACGAAGTACACGAAGAGCACGAAATATTGATGGCTGTGGTTTCTTCGTGAACTTCGTGGTGAATAACTGAAAGGAGAAACAAATGAGTGTATCTGTACGAATTCCCACCCCGCTGCGTAAGCTGACCGGCGGCGCTGATGAAGTGACCATTGACGGCGCCAATGTCGGTGAGGTGATCGAAAATCTGGAAGCGGCGCATCCTGGCCTGAAAGAGCGCCTGTGTGATGACAACGGCGAGATCCGCCGTTTTGTGAATGTCTATGTCAATGATGAAGATGTCCGCTTTATGGATGGGCGTGGTACTGCATTGAAGGATGGCGATGAAGTTTCCATCGTGCCGGCCATCGCAGGCGGTCGCTGAAACCGACTGTTTGTCCGATAGCTGCGTTACGGCAAATGCTGCGATGCTCACGTATTTCCAATACGCTCCGCTTCCCGCATTTGCCAAGCCTTGCTCTCGAACAAATATCCGGCTTCAGTTCATGGCTATAACGAAGGAGTTGTTATGAAATTACGAGTATATCTGACATTTGATGAATCGACCGTGCGCGAGCCGCTGATCTGGAAGCTGGGCAAGGAGTTCAATGTGGTGACCAACATTCGAACTGCGGAAGTGAAGAATCATATGGGGCTGGTTGGTCTGGAGATCGATGGTGAAAGCGACGTGGTCGAGGCGGCGACGGCATGGCTGGCCGATCAGGGGGTGAAAGTGGCCCCCATCGAACAGGATGTGATCGAAGGCTGATTGACCCGCAAAAAGTCGTCCATGACTTTTTGCTCTGACGCATAGAGAAAAGCGTGGTTTTCTTTATGCTCACAACATCAAACAGGGGCGTTTGATGTTGGCGACCCTTCCATGGGTCGCATCGGGATTTTTCAACAGTCAAAAGTATTCACCGCTGGGTTACGCAGAGTAAAACCTGGAAGTAATATCTGTGTTTCATTCGTGTGTATCAGTGGCTGAAGTTGTGGTTTTGTTGTGATACAGAAAGGCATTTACAACAGCGCGGTGGATAATGAGATTATTTTTACTCTGCGTAACTCTGCGGTGAAAAGGTTATTGATAAGGAGTAGATGATGGCGATATATAACAATGCAGCGGAAACGATCGGCAATACGCCGCTGGTTCGATTGAACCGGATTGGCGCGGATTCCGGGGCTGAAATCATTGCCAAGTGTGAATTTTATAATCCGCTCAATTCGGTCAAGGATCGCATCGGCAAGGCGATGATTGAAGCGGCGGAGGCCGATGGCCGCCTTAAGGCGGGCGGCGTGATTGTCGAACCGACCTCCGGCAATACCGGCATTGCGCTGGCCTTTGTGGCGCGCGCCAAGGGCTACCGTTGTATTCTGACCATGCCGGAGTCGATGAGTCTGGAACGGCGTAAGCTGCTTAAGTTGCTGGGGGCGGAACTGGTATTGACGCCTGCTGAGAAGGGCATGAAAGGCGCGATTGCCAAAGCTACAGAAATTGTCGCTGAAACAGATGGCGCATTCATGCCGCAGCAGTTTGAAAATCCGGCCAATCCGGAGGTTCATCGCCAGACTACGGCCGAGGAGATCTGGGCCGATACGGATGGCAATGTTGATGCGATTGTCGCAGGTGTGGGTACGGGCGGCACCATTACCGGCGTTGCTGAAGTGATCAAACAGCGCAACCCTGATTTTAAGGCGTTTGCTGTGGAGCCGGCTGATTCGCCGGTGATTTCCGGAGAAGCGCCCGGGCCGCACAAGATTCAGGGCATCGGCGCTGGCTTTATCCCGAAGAATCTGAATGTCGATATCCTCGATGGCGCGGTCAAAGTGACCAACGACGAAGCCTTTGAGATGGCGCGTCGCCTCTCCAGTGAAGAGGGCATTCCCGGCGGTATCTCCTCCGGCGCAGCCGTGGCGGCGGCGCTCAAGGTGGCTGCACGCCCGGAGATGCAAGGTAAACGCATTGTGGTGATTCTGCCCTCCATGGCCGAACGCTATATGTCCACCGATCTATTCAAGGGCATCGAAGTTTGATTTTTTGAGTGAGGTGTCAGGTGTAAGGGGTCAGGCGGAAGTCTACCCCTCACCCCTTACACCTTACTCCTTACGGAGTTATCATGATTGATTTTACGGAAGAACAGATCGAGCGCTATTCGCGCCATATTATTTTGCCGGAAGTGGGCGCGGAAGGGCAGTCTAAACTGCTCGAATCCAAAGTGTTTATGATTGGCGCCGGCGGGCTGGGTTCGCCGGTTGCCTATTATCTGGCGGCAGCAGGCGTCGGCACGATCGGCATCGCCGATGCCGATGTGGTGGATTCGTCCAACTTGCAACGCCAGATAATTCATAATCAGGATCGCATCGGCATGCCGAAGGTGGAGAGCGCGCGCGAGACCATGCAGGCGCTCAATCCGGATGTGAAGGTGAACACCTACAACTACTTCATTACGGAAGAGAATGTGCGCGAGATTGTTCGTGAGTATGATCTTATTATCGACGGTTGCGACAATTTCCCGACCCGTTTTCTGGTCAACGACGCCTGCTATTTCGAGAAGAAGCCGCTGATTTCCGGCGCCATGTTTCGCTTTGAAGGGCAGGTGGCGACGTTTAAGCCGCATCAGGAAAAGGGCGCACCATGCTATCGTTGCCTCTATCCCGAACCGCCGCCGGCAGGACTGGTGCCCTCCTGCTCCGAGGCGGGTATTCTCGGCGCGCTGGCCGGTGCGGTTGGCACCATTCAGGCGGTGGAAGCGATCAAGGAATTATTAGGCATCGGTGATTCACTGGCTGGCAGATTGATGGTGTTCGATGCGTTGCGCATGGAGTGGAAAAAATTGAAACTGCACAAGGATCCGGCCTGTCCGCTGTGCGGAGAAAACCCGACCATTACCGACCTGGTCACCTACGAGCAGGCCTGCGAACTCAAGTTCGGGCAATAATTTTTAACCACGAAGTACACGAAGCACACGAAGCTTTTATTCCTTCGTGCTCTTCGTGTCCTCAGTGGTGAATCCTGAGGTTAAAAATGACAGAGTTTCAATTTACGCAAACATCCGATGTGGATGAGTTTGAGGCGGGCTACAAGGCGTTTCGCGCCGGCACGATGTCTGAAGAGCGGTTTACGCCGTTTCGGTTGCAGATGGGCGTCTATGGTCAGCGTCAGGAAGGCGTGCAGATGGTGCGTGTCAAGTTGCCGGGCGGCAGTCTGACGCCGGATCAGCTCGATGTGATCGGTGATTGCGTGGAGGATTACACTGGTCAGTTGCCAACCGATGGCACGCTCACTGAAGCGCCCGAGAAGCTGGCGCATGTCACCACGCGGCAGGATATTCAGGCCAATTTTGTGGCGCTGGATGATGTTGTCGCTTTTCTGCGCCGTCTCGATGCAGCCGGGCTAACCACGCGTGAGGCCTGTGGCAATACTGTGCGCAATGTTTCCTCCTGTTTTCTGGCCGGCTCATGTCCGGCGGAGCATGCCGATGTGAGCGTGCATGCGCGTCGTTTCGCCGAGTATTTTCTGCGTCATCCGCTGGCGCAGCAGTTTCCGCGCAAATTTAAGGTGAATTTCTCCGGTTGCGCCACCGATTGCGGCTTGGGCGGCATGCATGATATCGGTTTTATCGCCGCCGAACAGGATGGCGTCCACGGATTTCAGGTGTGGGCTGCGGGCGGCTTGTCGTCACAGCCGATGGGTGCGCTGCTGCTGGAGGATTTCGTGCCCGAGTCCGAAATGCTGCTGGTCGGCGAAGCATTGATGCGTATGCACTTTAAGTATTCGGATCGCAAACGCCGCGCTCGCGCCCGCCTGAAATATGTGGCGCAGAAGCTCGGGGCGGAGGGCTTCATTGAAGAGTATAAAAAACAGCGCGCCGTGATTGCATCCACGCATGCCGATGATCATGGTTATGCAGAAGCCGGCTGGCGCAGGCCGACCGGTGCGTTGCCGTGCTCCAAATCCGGTGTGGTGGATCAGCATAACGGCAAGAAAGCGATACTGCTCAATCTGTTTCGTGGCGATCTGACGCCGGCCCAGTGCCATGCTGTCGCCGATGCGGCGCGTGCGGCTGGCGTTGAGGCGCTGCGGGTGACGGCGGAGCAGGGCGTGGTGATCAATCATGTGGATGCGGACAAGGTCGATGCGGCGCTCAAGCTGCTGCACGATGCCGGTCTGCATACCGAATATGCCCGTTCGATTGCCGATGTGGTGGCCTGTCCGGGTACGGAAACCTGTCGTCTGGGCATCACCTCCAGTCGCGGTCTGGCGGCGGCCTTGCGACCTCTGATGGAAGGTTTCAAAACCGATGCGACACTGGCCGGAATTACCGTTAAGGCCTCCGGCTGTCAGCACTCTTGCGCCCGTCACCATATTGCCGATCTGGGGTTTCACGGCATGGCCAAGAAGGTGGCCGGTCAGGCGGTGCCGCATTATCAGCTGCATCTTGGCGGTTCCGGCGTGGCCGGCGCGCCGCTGGCTTTTGCCACCGATCCTGTGCCGGCCAAATATGCTCCCGAAGCGGGCATCGCCATTCTCAATGCCTATAAGAGCGGGCGCAATGGTGAAGAGTCGGTGCATGACTGGGCCACGCGTCTGGGCAAAGAGGGAATTTCCGCCATTCTGGCGCCGTTTGTCGCCGATGCAGGAGAGGTCGAAGGGTTGATTTACGACTGGAGTGAGAATGAGGCGTTCAATACCAGGGGCAACAAGAAGGGCGAGTGCGCCGGTGCGGTGCTGTCGATGTCCGATGCGCTGATCTCCGAAGCGGAATACGAGATGCTGATTGCGCGCGCCCATATCGATGCGATGTTCTGGGCTGAGGCGCTGACGGCGTTGCGGCGTTCGGCAATTTCGACAGCGCGCGCATTTCTGGTGCCGTTTGGCGAGGCGCCGGAAGAAGATGCGCAGGTGTTCGGGTTGCTGGCCGCCAATGCAGCGGCTGATAGTGAATTGATGGCCGGTTTCCAGGCTGTGCAATCGGCGCTGATGAGTATTGACCTGGCCGATCCTGCGGCAGGCGTGACAGCGCTGCGCGATGTGCAGTCGGACTGGCTGAAGCTGGCCGGTGTGCGCTTTGCAGCGGTGCCGCAAGCGGATGGCGGTGAAGCATCTGAAGCAGAGCCTGCTGATGATGTGAAAGCCGAAGCAGCTTCGGATGATGTCGTGCTGCTCGATCTCTCCGGCGTGGCTTGCCCGATGAATTTTGTGAAGACGAAGATCAAGCTCTCGACCATGCCGATCGGGGCGCAACTGGAGGTGATTCTGGATGACGGCGCGCCGATTGAGAATGTGCCGCTGTCGCTCGAAGAGCAGGGCCAGAGAGTGCATGTGAAAGAGAAAATTTCCGACACCCAGTGGAAAATCCGGGTCGAGAAAATTTCTGCGATCTGACCAGAGCTGACGATCATTCGACAGACGCCCGGCGCCCCCTGATGAACGCCATTACTGATCTGCATCCGTTTGCCAATCCGGGGCGCACCAAGCTGTCGCTGGTTAGCCGGGGCGTGGCGTTGCCGGAAGGCTTGCCGCAGGCCTCCAGATGGATTTCGCAGGCCAATGCGATTGAGACAGTGCTCGATATCCGGCTGCCGACTGGCCAGATGTGCACGGTGCCGGTCGGCCAGCCATACACTGAAAAGAGCACCTTTTCGTTGCATCATCAGGGCGATAAAACAGAGTTGCATTGCGCCGGCGAGGTGTCGCCGGTCACGCTGCTGCCGGCGCCGGCTTTTTATCAGAAAACCACCCGTAGCGGCGCGCGCATGGGCAGTTTCGCGGCGCTGCATGATCGGCTGTTGATTTTACATCCGTTTCTGGGCTGCGGCTTTTTCAATAAGCCGGGTCAGGCCTGCCAGTATTGTCAGTACGACTCAATGCTCAATGCGGCGGAACCGCCGCTGCGCGATCCGCTGGAACTGGTGGAGACAGTGCGGGCGGCGCTGGCCGAACGCGAAGTGGATACGGTCTATCTCTACAACGGCTACTCTCCGTCCGATGATGTCGGCCTGCGAAAGCTGGTGGCGGTTGTGGCGCTGCTGCGCAAGCACTTGGGCCATCGCCAGATTGCGCTGGAGACCGTCGCCCCGTCCGATCTGTCCGCCATCGATGAGTTGTATGAAGCCGGGCTGGATGTCTTTGTCTGTAATGTCGAGGTGTATGACGCCGATCGCTTTGCTGAAATCTGTCCGGGCAAACAGGCGATTGGCGGGCAAAAAGCGATATACCGGGCGCTGAGCCATGCCCGTTCGGTGTTTCGCTCCGGCGCGGTGGTTAGCCACCTGATAGTCGGGCTTGAACCGCTGAAATCGACAATTGCGGGCATGAAGATGCTGGTCGGGCAGGGCATTGTGCCGATGCTGCTGCCGTTTCGCCCGCTGCCGGGCACGGCTTTGAGCGACTGCCCATTGGCCAGTCTGGATGATGTGGAGCAGGCGCTGCTGGTGCAGTATGAGTTGCTGGAATCCTCCGGCATGCCGACGCACCGCTTGCGTGATATGGGGCGGGTGCTGACACCGATGGAGAGCGGCTTGCTGGTGGGTAAGGAGCCCTATCTGCCGGAGCAGGTGGCCACATCCAGCCTTGGTCGTCACGTTTCCGGCTGGATGGACGGGCTGCGCCGTTATCTGCGTTCCAACGGCAGGATGGATGCGCGGAGCAGGCGGTCTGGCAAGCAGTCGCTGCATTGGGCGCTGGCCAAAGAGGGCGTGCCATTTGCGGCCCTGACGCTGTTCTCGCTGCTTGGCCTGTGGGCTGGCCTGCAGGAGTCGCCGGCAGGCTTGAGCGGCCAGGGCTGGCATGCCTTGTTGATCTTCCTGTTCTGTCTGGCGTTGTGGGTGAGCGGCCTGATTCCGTTGGCGGTGACGTCGCTGCTGGGGTTGGCGCTGCTGCCGTTAAGCGGCGTGGTTCCGGCCGCCGAGGCGTACAGCATGTTCGGTACGCCGGCGGTGTTTTTTATTCTGGGCGCATTTATGCTGGCGGCCGGCGCCCGCGCTACCGGCTTGTCGGAGCATGTGGCGCTGGCGTTGATCGATCGATTGGGGTCGGGGCCGAAACAGCTGTTGATGGTGATGCTGTGGTTGCCGGCCGTGATGGCCTTTGTCATGCCCGAACATGCTGTGGCGGCGATCTTTCTGCCGATTGCACGGGATATTGTTCGCCACCTGAATCTGAAGATCGGTGATCGTTATGCCCAGTCGCTGTTTTTTGCAGTGGCGTGGGGGGCGATTATCGGCGGCGTGATGACGCTGCTGGGCGGTGCTCGCGGGCCGTTGGCGCTGGGCATGGTGCAACAGATTTCCGGCCGTACATTCACATTTCTGGACTGGACGCTGGCGGCGGCGCCGCTGGTTGTGCTGATGCTGCTGGCGGCGATGGCGCTACTGCTGATGGTGACTCCGTTTGACAGGATCAGTGTGAGCGAAGCGCGTCGGTGTATTGAAGAGCGTCAACTGGAGCTGGGTAACCTACAGCTGCGCGGCTGGTTGATGGGTGGGTTGATCGCATTGACGGTGGTCGCCTGGATGGCTGGCGGGCATTCCACCTCGCTGGCTGCGATCGCGCTGCTCAGCGTGGCGAGCATGTTCGGGCTGAGACTGGTGCGTTGGGATGAGATTGAACAGCATGTGAGCTGGAGCGTGGTACTGATGTATGGCGGCGCCATTGCAGTCGGCTCGGCGTTGAGCGTTAGCGGCGCGGGGGCGTGGCTGGCCACGCAGTTGTTGCCGCACGGGCTGACCGGCTTGTCGTTGATTGTGGTGATGACGCTGGCGACATTGATTTTAACCGAAGGGGTCAGCAATGCGGCGGCGGTGGCGATTTTGTTGCCGGTTGCGATTTCTGCAGGGCTCTCGGCCGGCATCGATCCGCTCGCGGTGGCGCTGTCGGTGGGTATTATTGCAGGCTTCGCCTTTATGCTGCCGATGGGCACGCCGCCCAACGCCATGGCGTTCGGCACCGGTTTTGTGGAGCGCCTGGCGATGTTGCGATTCGGCGCGGCGCTATCCCTGACGGCGCTGCTGCTGTTCGTGTTGTTGGTGCAATTCTGGTGGCCGCTGATTGGTTTTGGGGTGAACGGCGGGGCGTTGGGATAGGCGGTTCGCGCGCGCAGGTTTATTTCTGCTATAATGGCCGCCACTGTACGATTTTCCCATGATGACGATTTAAGTGAAGTTGTTGATGGCTTCATCATAGATAAGCAGGAGACGTTAATGTCTGAAAGTAACATATCTGAACACAAACTGACGCAGCTTAAAGCGCTGGAGGCGGAGTCGATTCATATTATCCGTGAAGTGGTGGCGGAGTTTCGTAATCCGGTCATGCTCTATTCGGTGGGCAAGGATTCCAGCGTGTTATTGCATCTGGCGCGCAAGGCGTTTTATCCGGCGCCATTGCCGTTTCCGCTGTTGCATGTCGATACCGGTTTCAAGTTTAAGGAGATGTATGAATTCCGGGATTCATTTTGTAAGGAGATCGGCGCCAATCTGATTGTGCGACGCAATGAGGAGGCCATCGCCAAAGGCATGAATCCGAAGGAGTACGGCGTGGCGCGCTGCTGCGGCGCGTTGAAAACGCAGGGGCTGCTCGATGCGCTGGAAGAGGGTGAGTACGATGCCGCCTTCGGCGGTGCGCGCCGCGATGAAGAGCGCAGTCGAGCCAAGGAACGCGTATTCTCCATGCGTGACGAGTTCGGCCAGTGGGATCCGAAGAATCAGCGTCCCGAACTGTGGAATATCTATAATGGCCGCATACATGAAGGTGAAAGCGTGCGCGTATTCCCGATCTCCAACTGGACTGAGATGGATATCTGGCTCTATATTCGTGAAGAGAACATTCCGATTGTGCCGCTCTATTTTGCCAAGGAACGATTGATGGTGGAGCGTAAGCATCTGCTGATTCCCTACTATGAAGAGATGCAGGATCAGCTGCTGGAAGGCGAGGAGCCGAAGATGGTGATGAGCCGTTTCCGCACCCTCGGGTGCAGCCCGTGCACGGGCGCGGTGCGTTCGGATGCCACCAATATGGATGAGATTGTTATTGAAGCGGCCGCAGCGCGCCGCTCGGAGCGTGAAACACGCATCATCGACCACGGCTCCAATTCGATGGAAGACAAGAAAAAAGAAGGGTATTTCTAGTGGCGTGAGGCGTGAGGTGTGAGGTGTGAGGAGGAGCTTTCCCCCTGACGCTTCACCCCTCACCCCTCACCCTGAAGGGTGAAAGAGATGACTAAACTTAATATCAAGGTAGCTGAAGAGATCGAACTGCTGCGGCTGGTGACGGTGGGCAGTGTGGATGATGGCAAATCGACACTGATCGGGCGTCTGCTGGTCGATACCAAGGGGGCGTTTGAGGATCAGTTGCTGGCTGTGCGCAAACAGAAAGGGGTGGAGCATGTCGCTTCGGCGGCGGAGATTGATCTGGCCATGTTGACTGACGGTTTGTCGGCCGAACGCGAGCAGGGCATCACCATCGATGTGGCCTATCGCTATTTTGCCACCCCGAAACGCAAGTTTATTATGGCCGACTGTCCGGGCCATGAGCAGTACACGCGCAATATGGTGACCGGCGCCTCAACCGCCAATGCCGCCATTATTCTCATCGATGCGCGCAACGGCGTGATGCAGCAGACCAGGCGACATACCCATATCCTGGGGTTGTTGGGGATTCCGCATCTGATTGTGGCGGTCAACAAGATGGATCTGGTTGATCACGACCGGGCGGTTTTTGAACAGATTCGCGATGAGATGAATGACTACTGCGCCAGGCAGGGGGTGAAGAATCTGATCTGTATTCCGATGTCGGCGCTGGATGGCGATATGGTGGCTGTGCGCGGCGACAATATGGGTTGGTATGAGGGCCAAACGTTGCTGGAAACGCTGGAGGGGTTGTCGGTGCTGGACGATGTGGATAAAAAGCCCTTCCGTTTGCCGGTGCAACTGGTGAACCGGCCGCAGACGGCCGATCTGCCCGATTATCGCGGTTTTATGGGTACGATTGCGTCCGGCACGGTGAAGGTTGGCGACGAAGTGGTGGCGATTCCCAGCGGCAATCGCTCGACTGTGAAAGAGATCGTCACCTTTGATGGCAATCTGAACGAGGCTTTTGCGCCGCAGAGCATTACGCTGACGCTGAATGATGAAATCGACTTGTCGCGCGGCGATATGCTGGTGCACCCGGGCCATGAAACCGCCGACAGCAAGGAGCTGACCGCCAATGTCTGCTGGATTGGCGATGAGCCGCTGTCCGTGCGAAAAAAATACCTGCTGAAGCATACCACCAACAGCGTCAGAGCGATGGTGGCCAGCATCGATTTTCGCCGTGATATTCATACGCTCAACAAGGATGAGGCCGATGAGTTGGCCATGAATGAAATCGGCCAGATCACCTTCAAGCTGATGAAGCCGCTGCACTGCGATAGCTATGCGGAGAACCGTACGACCGGCAGCTTTATTGTGATCGATACATTTACCAACAACACCGTTGGGGCGGGGATGGTGGTTTAAGTCGAAAGCACTAACCGCAGATGAACGCAGATGAAGGCGGATGAAAATTAACTACAGATCAGGGAAAGGAAGCAGGTAAAAAATGTTTAGTCGATTAAGTGAGAAATTTGGCGATATTGCCCATAAATTGCGCGGTGCGGCGCGTGTTTCCGAAGCCGATCTCGATGCCACGCTGCGTGAGATGCGCCTGGCGATGCTGGAGGCGGATGTGGCGCTGCCGGTGGTGCGCCATTTGATGAGCGAGGTGCGCGAGCGGGCGCTGGGCGCCGAGGTGGCGAAATCGCTGCAGCCGGGTCAGGTGATCATCAAGATTCTCAATGATGTGCTGACCGATCTGCTTGGCGGGCAGCGGCGCGATCTTGATCTCTCCAAAATTCCATCGGTGATTCTGCTCTGCGGCTTGCAAGGCGCCGGTAAAACGACGACGGCGGGCAAGCTGGCGCGTCTGCTGGTTGGTCAGGGCAAGAAAGTGGCGCTTACATCGGTGGATGCCACCCGTCCGGCGGCGCGTGAGCAGCTGCAGGTGCTGGCCGGCCAGGTGGATGTGCCCTATATCGCCGGCGACGGCGCCAGCGCAGCGACCATGGCCAAATCGGCCGTATTACAGGCCGGGCGCGATGGGCGGCATGTGTTGATTCTCGATACTGCCGGTCGTCAGGTGGTGGATGACGAACTGATGGCGGAAATCAAATCGGTGGCGGATGCGGTCGGTGCGACAGAGCGACTGATGGTGCTTGACTCGATGACGGGTCAGACGGCGCTCGCCATCGCCGAGCAGTTCCATGCTGCGGTCAATATGTCTGGTTGCATTCTGACCAAGACTGATGCCGATGTGCGCGGCGGCGCGGCGCTATCGGTGGCGCACAGCACCGGCGTGCCGATCCGGTATGTCGGTACAGGCGAAAAAATCGAAGCGTTTGAACTGTTCGACCCTTCACGCATGGCCGGGCGTATTCTCGGTCAGGGCGATGTGGTTGGTCTGGTGGAGAAGATTCAGTCCAGCGTCGATCAGAAGGTGGCCGCCAAAGCGGCCGACAAGATCAAAAAAGGGCAGTTCGATCTCGGTGATTTTGCCGAACAGTTGGGACAGATGCAGAAAATGGGCGGCATGGCGGGGATGCTGAAGATGATGCCGGCCATGAAACTGCCGAAGGAGGCGCTGGAGCAGATGGATGACAAACCGATCCGGCGCATGCAGGCGATGGTCTATTCGATGACGCCGAAAGAGCGTCGGTACCCCAAGCTGCTCAACGGCAGCCGCAAACGCCGGGTGGCTGCCGGCTCGGGCACATCGGTGCCGGAGTTGAACCGCATGCTCAAGCAGTTCGCCCAGATGCAGAAGATGATGAAGCGCATGAAAGGCGGAAAAGGCCGGCGCATGATGGCGCAGATGATGGGTAAATTTGGTGGCATGGGCGGTGGTATGCCGCCCGGCATGCCAAAGATGTGATGCAATCATGTTGACGTGCCGTGAGGCGCAGCTCCCCCCCCCCCATTGCCTACAAGGGGCTAAAAATCAGGAAATAACCCAGATTATAATAGATGTGGAGAAGAATCGACGGCAGTAACCAGCCATCAAAACGGTCGCGGAAATACCCGAAGATCAGTGATGGCCCGACAACCAGCATGGCCATGCTGAACGGGTGGGCGTAGATGTGGGCTGCGGCAAATAGCAGGCTGGTGAGCATATTGGCGCGGCTGATGCCTGCATATGAACGCCTGAATGTCTGTTTGTGCATGAGTTCACCCTGGATCAAGCCCCGAAATACAAGCTCTTCCAGAAAGGGATAGATGAGGATAAGTAACAGAAATGTGGCCGGCGCATGGATGGGCCAGGCTGGCTCCAGGCGTGGCTTGTTCAACAGCCAGAGTGCGGCCCATATCGGCAGTGCGATGAATATGGCAATCAACCATGGCAGGCATCGTAGTGTTTTTTTGCTTTGATTCATGAACATAGCACGACTTACCCTCGTCTGTAATGATCACCCGTTCGGCATCTTCCGGCAGGAGAAGCTACAGTAAATTTTCATCTAACTCTTTACTCGATTAATTCAGTTGCTATGGTGTGAGCCATTTGGCGACAGCGGCTGCATACTCCGGAGGAAATGTTGAGCAAACGGATTGTAACTTTTCTGGTTTTATTTCTGTTCAGTGGCGCTTTGCGTGCAGAGGCGGACGACCTGACGCCCTATGTCGGCGTGGGCGGCGGCCTTTTTGGCGCCAAGTATTCCGAACAGGGCGCGCTTGGCTCGCTGGTGCTCAGCAAAAAGACATGGGGGGGCTTCATCAAGGCCGGTGTCGACTACCAGCAATATATGGGCGCTGAGCTGCGTACGGGATTGAGCGGCAGTGTTTCAACCGTCTTTCCTGCCGGCACGATCGGCAGCGCCACTCCGATTGATCTGGAGATACAGACCACCAATTTCATCTCCTACCTATTCAAATTTCAGTACCCTGTGAGCCGGAAGTTCAGGATTTACGGCCTGGTAGGCGGCACTGCGGGGCGTTTTCAAATCGCCAGCGCGCGCGGCCTGCGCGGGGCAATTACGACATGGAAATCCGCTTTCAGTTATGGCGGCGGGGCGGAATATAAATTTCGCAGCAAGGGCAGTATCGGCGTGGAGTGGGTTCAATACTGGAAAAATGTGCCGCTCTCCATTGTCTCCAACGCTACATCCAAGGCATCTCTTTACGGCGCCAGTGTGATGGTGAACAAGTTCTTCTGATGCGGTGCGTGATATGAGGTTTATGATGCGTTCGAAAATTATTTTTTCGGTCTTTTTCCTGTGTATGATATCGACCAGTTCCATAGCGGCGACCAGTGTTACGCCAGCGGCCGTGGTGCCTCCTGCGACGACGGCTGCCGGGAGTCTGGTGGCGCAACTTGTGGGGAATGCCCCACCCGGAAACATTACCGTGGTGCCTGGTTCAGAAACCTTGACCTCTGTAGCGACGGCTGCGGTTTCACAGTCCGGTTTTGTAAATAATATAGCCTTTGGCACAGTGAATTTAGTGCCTCTGAATATGCCTGCTCCCGGCATTATGTTGACAACCGGGAGTATTCTTGGCGGCAGTCATGCCCTTGGAACTCCGGGCGATGTGGATGTGCAGGCCGCCATAGCTGCCGGCGCCGGCGCCACGTCGGATGCTGCCACGTTGCAGTTCAGCTTTACTGTGCCAGCCGGTATGACGCATATTTCACTGGATATGATTTTTGCCACGCAGGAAACATTGGGCGTGATTCCTGCTGTTCGGGATGCCGCCGTGGTGATACTTGATGGCGTCAATGTGGCAAAGTTCGCCAAGCCGGACCCGGTTACAACGGTCATGACCAATGCCAATACGACCAGTATTTTTGCCGCACTGCCGCTGGGAACGATCATTTCCGGCTTTGATAAGGTGTCTTCGCGCCAGACGATTCTTGCACCGCTGTTGGTGCCGCTGACAACGCATACGTTGAAGATTTCAATCGCAGACCATGTGGATGGGCTGAGAGACTCTGCAATTATTCTCTCCAATATGGTCGCCCTGACGCCGACGCCCGGCGCTGTTGCAGCAGGAACCGGCGTGACCATCAGTCAGGGCACCGGCGTCGGCGTCATCCCTGTGCCGGGGTCTCCCGATCCCGTGGCGCCGCGAGTGCGCCTGGTTGGCAACTCAATCGTGCATGTGCTTCAGGGAGGTTTGTATATCGATCCGGGCGCTATTGCAGTGGATAATATCGATGGCAATATCACTGGCGCGATCACCACGTCATTTAGTCCGACGCCGCTTGATACGACAGTTGCACGCAGCTACACCGAAACATACAGCGTACAGGATTTTGCCACGCCGCGGAACACCGGAACTGCAACGCGGACAATTATCATCGATCCGGCGCCGGCTCTGGCAACAACGGATGTCACGCCGCCGGTTGTGACGCCGCCGGCCGATTTGTTGTTGACGGCCACCGATTTTGAAGGGGTTGCCAGTAACGATCCGCGCCTGTCGGCATTTCTGGCTGGCGCTACCGCGACAGATAATGTGGCTGTGGTTGGGCAGGTCTCATATGATCTGTTGACGCTGCCGGCTAAACTGCCAATCGGAAAAACCAAAATCACCTTCAAGGCGCACGATGCTGCAGGCAATACGGGCACGGCGCAGGCGACGGTGACAGTGGTTGGCTCCAATCAGGTCAAGGCCGGGGCCGATCTTGATTTTGATAGTATTCCGGATAGCTGGGAGATGGCGATCTTTGGCAACCTGACCACGGCCAATGGCCCGCTGGTGACGCCGGTTCCATTGCCTGTGGTGCCGCCCGCAGTGCCATTTGCAGTTGGCCCTCCCACTGATTTTGATGGCGATGGTCTGACAGACTTTACGGAGTGGCAGTTAGGCTCCAACCCCAAACTGGCGAAGAGCAATCCATCCAGCGTTTCGACAGACTCCTGGGGCGTTGTATTTTCCAATAACCCCAGTGACAGCGATGGCGATGGCGTGGTTGATGTGCTGGAAGATGCCGTGACGGTGAATGACGGCTCCAGGGTGTCGGGTCTTCATGTATCAGTAAACGGCGGCGTCACTTATAGCGTTCAGGCGACCGGCGGCCAGTTGCTCGATCAGTTCCATGTCGGTTTGCCGGGTGCAGGCGCGCCTGCCAATATATTGAAGTCCTTCGGGGTGCTCTCTTTCCGGGTGAAGTCGGGCGGCGTGAATGTGCCGATCCGCATCATATCTTCCGTTCCGTTTGGCAGCGGGGCTCAGTTTTACAAGGTCGACAAGGCCGGAGCGTATTCGCTGATTCCATTATCGAAAATCACTGTCGTATCGCCCACGATCGTGGTGATTTCCGTCACCGATGGCGGCCCTCTGGATCTGGATGGCGTGGCCAACGGCGTGATTGTCGATCCGATTGCCGTGGGTGGCGCGCCGCAAGTGCTGGGCGGTTCCGGCAGCGGTGGCGGCGGCTGTTCCATCGCGTCGCCTGGCAATGCTGTTGATCCACTGCTACCTGTGCTGGTGCTGGCGGCTGCTTTTTATATGGTTCGCCGCAGGAAAGCTGCGGTTCGGGCCTGAGCTACTGCTGTTGAATATGGGTCAGCGGTTTGAGCCAATGGCAGAGGCGGATTAACGGCAAACCGACCAGTGCGGTGGGATCGTCTCCATTCATGCGCTCAAACAGGCTGACGCCCAGCCCTTCGGATTTAAAACTGCCGGCGCAATCCAGCGGCAGTTCAGTTTCCACATAAATACGAATCTCTTCGTCGCTCAAGCTACGAAAACAGACCTGAAAGGGGATGATTTCAAACTGTTCGGACTGTGCAGAGAGCAGGGCGAGGCCGGTTAGAAAGTTCACCGTTTGCCCCGACGCCATGCGCAGTTGTGCGCAAGCAGCATCAATATTTCCGGGTTTTTGCAAGATGGCATTGCCGCAAACAGCGATCTGGTCGGATGCGATCACGGTTGCTTCGGGCCGATGTCGCAACACGCTGCCGGCTTTGCCAAGGGTGTTGAACCGAACCAGCTCTTCCGGGGTCATGCTGCCTGTCTGCGCTTCTGCAAAATCGGGCTGCACCTGTTCAAACGGTAGTCGCAGCCTGCTGAGCAGCTCTTTCCTGTAGGGGGATGTGGAGGCGAGAATCAGCTGCACAGCGGAACTATCAGGTTTCGCTATCCGGATCGTTGATGATGTGGGCGGGTTCGCCGGGGATGCGATAATCGCCGGCCGCCCAGCGCCCCAGATCGATGGTGCGGCAGCGCGCACAGCAAAAGGGGAAGTTGTCCGAGCCTTTGCTGACCGGTTTTTTGCATACCGGGCAGCGAAATGGCGATCTGTTACGGGTCACTGCTTCAGCCTCATGCGCAACCCACCGGCACCAGCATCATGTTGTAGGGGATGTCATGATCGTAGTCGATGGGGGGCTGGCCCGGTTGCCAGTGTTGAAAACGTAATCGAATGGCCAGACGGTTGCCGGAAATATCCGGAATGATGCCTTCCGCCACAGTATCGGCAGCCAGTGCGATCACCAGCAGGCCGAACGATTTACCGCGTTCCGGCGTAATGTGGCCGCTGCCGCCGACAGCGACGCACTGCTTCCAGCCGACGAAATCATTGAGCATACGATCCAGCATATCGACAGCGCTGCATAGCGGCGTCAGCGCCTGATGCAGCGGCAACGTGCGCATATCGGATCTGCTCCATATAGTTTTGATGCTTTGCTGCATGCAGAGCTTATGCCCCAGCCAGTCATGTTTCTTCTGGGTGTTCAGATAGGCGTTCACCAGCGCATCCCGGGCCAGATAGTCGCAGGCCTCAGGCAGGCCCGGTTGCAGCTGTTCAGCCATGCGGTCGATATGATCGCAGGCGCGCAGAATTTTATCGCGGTATGGCGGCGCATCCTGACTGAGTTTTTTCAGGTGCGTCTGTAAATCATCGAACAGCGCGATGATTTCCGGAATCACCCCTTTGCGCCCCTGTTCGCCGAGCAGCGAGGCGCGCAAATCGCAGGCGGCATGCAGCCAGTTGGCCGCCTGTTGACCTACGCAGGCGGCTTCCAGGCAGGCCAGCGCATCACGCAATTCAATGAATGCGCGCATGCGTGGACTCAATGCAAATGAAAAATGAACCATCTCTGTCAAGCCGGCCCCCCGGGTAACGGCAGTGCATCCGGGGCGTTGACACGCCAACATTGCGATGCGCTGAAACGCCAATCCTGCCAGCGATTGCAGGCGACGACCACGATTGTATTGGTCTGCTGCCGCCAGTCCTGAATGTCGCGAATCACCGCCTGAGCATCCTTCTCGCAGAGGGCTGCGGTTGGGTTGTCCAGTAAAACCAGAGCGGGATCCGCCAGGCTCATGGCGGCCAGAGAGAGGCGCAGGGATTGCAAGCGGTTGAGCATCTGCAGCTCGGTTGACTGCGCGATTTCGCTCAGGCCCCACTGCTGCAATGCGCGATCCAGTAGTTGCGGCGCCGGTTGACGATTCAAACCGAACATTAGCTCCTCTTTCACCGTTTGCCCCAGCCAGATGGCGGGCCAGCGATCAAACAGCATGCGAACGGCCGGCGCGTCCTGGTTGGCATGCGTCAGCCTGATGGTGATATCGGGCGGCAATGCCGCCAGTTCGGCCATGCGGTGCAGCCAGAGCGATTTGCCGCTGCCGCTCGGGCCGTTCAGCAGAATAAGTTCACCGCCGCGCGCCTGCAGGGTATTGGCGGAATCCGCCAGTGTCAGCGCAACATCGTTGCTGCTACGATTCATGGGAAAAATATGGAGCGGGTGAAGGGAATCGAACCCTCGTATGCAGCTTGGGAAGCTGCCGTTCTACCATTGAACTACACCCGCATGGCGTGATGATACGAGATTGATCAGGATACTTCAGCAAGTTCGGGGACTTTCCAGATGGTCTGCCCCTGACTCTCTTTGTGAATACGGCGCAGCATGGAGAGGTGCGCCTGATGATCTTCTTCGCCGACAGGCGGCAGGCTGCGTTTCATCAGGGTGGCGGTTTCCATCTGCTCGTCACGGCCGCGTGACTGTTCAGGCAACTGCACAAAGCCGGAAGCTGGCTGGCTGGGGATATCCATGCCGAGCGAGAATTGCCGGCCGCCGGTCATGCCCAGGTAGACTTCGGCCAGCAGTTGCGAGTCGAGCAGGGCGCCATGCAGTTCGCGCATGCCGCGTTCGATGCCGTAACGGTCGCACAGGGCATCCAGGTTATTCTTCTGGTGCGGATGCTTTTTACGGGCGAAGGCCAGCGTATCAATGACCGGGATATCCTGAATATTCGGGAAGCCGTTCAGGTGCAACTCATGCATGATAAAGCCCAGATCGAATGCGGCGTTATGGATCACCAGCGTGGCGCCTGCAATAAAATTAAGAAAATCCCCGGCGATCTCCCTAAAAGTGGGTTTGTTTTTCACTTTAGCGTTATCAATGCCGTGAATGCGCACCACTTCGGCCGGGATATCGCGTTCCGGGTTGATATAGTGGTGAAATACATGCGCATCGCCGGAGAGCACCTTGCGATTGACCACTTCGATAGCGCCGATCTCCACCATGCGGTCGCCATTGAGGGGCGATAACCCGGTGGTTTCAGTATCAAGCATGATCAGCCGCATAGCCGGCAGTATACCCCGCTTTTTATTTCTGCCAATGGTCATCGTTTGGTAATCGTTTGCCGCAGCAGCGTTTGGTTTTGTTGCCGCTGCCGCAGGGGCATGGCGTGTTGCGACCGGCTTCGGAAACATCGCACTGGCCATCAAGATAACGCCAGTGGTTGCCGACTTGCAGGAAACGGCTGATTTCATGCAATTGCATGATTTTTCCCTGTTCGCGGAAGCCGGCAATAAACTCGACCGTCGATGTCGAGGCGTTGACAATGGTCAGCCCCAGCCAGTCGGTATCGGTCGGCGAAACGCGTGACGGACGCGTATCCGGGTGCCAGCTTTGATGCAGATAATCCCACCTGCCCAATACATACGCCGTATAGCGCGAGCGCATCAGCGCTTCGGCCGTGGCGGCGCTGTCGCATTCAATGATCGGCAGGCAGCAAGCGGACAACCATTTGCCGCTACCGCATGGGCAGGGGTTATTGCCTGGCATCAGGGCGTGCCGTCGGGGTCGATAATATGGCGCACGATATCCGCTTCGCTGAAATGCTCGCCGCATACCGTATTGTGCTGCAATGAAATGCCGGCCCGGTGTACCGATGCCGGATCGCCGGAAATCAGCGGATGCCAGTCGAACAGCGGTTTGCCTTCATGCAGCAGGCGGTAGGCGCAGGTGGTCGGCAGCCAGTCGTAATGTTCGTCTACCATATTGCGGATATTCATGCAGTCCGGCACGCGTTGGCATCGGTGCGGATAGTCGCGGCAGCGACAGCTGGCGTCGTCAAATAGCTGGCAACGAATATCGGTATAGAGAATTTCGCCGGAATCGGCATCCTCAAATTTCCAGACACAGCAGCGTCCACAGCCGTCGCAGAGCGATTCCCACTCTTCATCGGACATGGCAGCGAATGTTTTGTGATGCCAGAACACAGATTTCTCCCGGTGTGGAGGCTTGACGGCGAAGCCGTATAAATGCGCCGCCCGAGCCGGACAGATCCGCAACGCGCTTTACCCTGCTGCCGCTGCTTCCTTCCGGACCTGACGGGGTTCACAGGGGTCCGCCGTGCGGGGCCCGACCCGGGCGACACCTTGGTTCCACCGGGGTGGAAGCTGGTATCATGGTCGCAAGATATATTCCCGGCGACCATTCAAACAATACATTTGAGGGGTGGAGGTGCGAATGGCTGTTGCCAAAAGTCACCTTCAAAAACCGCGGTGATACGCCGTCATGCATACCGCCAGATCTTTTCTTGAACACACAAGCCTCAAGCGGCGCAGGAAGGTAGCAATGCGCTAAAATTTGTCAATGTCGGTTTCAGGCTTCCGCTCTTGAATCAGGGGGAGCGACACTGTGATCATCAGCCCGCCATGCGGATGGTTGGCGGCGTCGATCGTTCCACCATGCGAACGGATGACGCGCCGGGCTATGGTTAATCCCAAACCGTAGCCGCCGCTTTCCCGCTCGCGCGCTTCCGATGCGCGGTAGAATGGCTCGAACAGGCGGGGCAACGCCTCGGGTGCAACGCCTGCGCCCCGGTCGCGAATAGCGATGTGCGCCACCCCGCCCGATACGGTCAGCGACGCGGATACGGCGGTTCCGACATCCGTATGGCGAATGGCGTTACGAATTATATTATCGAAAGCCCTGTGCAACCAGATGGGATCGCCATGCACGCTGCAGGCTTGCATGGCATCGACGCTGATCTGTTTATCGGCCGCCTGCGCTTCGAAGATGGCATCATGGATGATGGCTTCGAGGATCTGATCCAGTTGCAGGCGCGCCTGCCTGGGTTGCATGTCGCCCTGCTCAAAACTCGCCAGCGTCAGCACCTCGCCGATCAGATGATTAAGCTGTTCCGCCTCCTTGCCAATGCGGGCCAGCTCTTCCTGAGCACTGTCGCCGGCTTCGTTTCTGGCCAGCTCCAGAGCCACCTGCAGGCGCGCCAGCGGCGAGCGCAGTTCGTGCGATACATCGCGCAGCAGTTGCTTGTGACTGCCGACAAGACTGTCGATCTGCGCCGCCATGGCATCAAAACTGCGGGCCAGATCGCCCAGCTCATCTTTCCGTGTTGACAGTTTTTTTGCTGTTCGCGTATCCATTTTCCCCTGCCCAAGGCGCTCGGCGGCGGCCTGAAGCGAGGCGACAGGGCGTGTCAACATGCGGGTGATGAGCCAGCTGATTAGCAGAATAACAAGCAGTGCAAAGGTGATGCGAACCATCATCAGCTGCCGCCCGGTTTGCCGCATCAGATGTGGCGGGATCACGCTGGTCGCAATCCAGTAGAGCTGATCGTTTCCGGCACCTGCAGGCAACGCCACGGCAAGGTTGGGTGGCCGAACTGTGGTGATGCGTGATTGTCGCCGGAGCACCTGATCCACCAACGGGCGCATCCGGGCCGGAACCTTCCTGCCCAGAATATTGCGTCCCGCGCGATCGACCAGCATGCCGCGAAAATGTTGCGCGCGCATCGTATGCATTAACCAGCGCCGATAGGCGCGCAGGCCGTTTTGATCCAGCAGGCTGATGGCTGTGTCGGCATGGCTGGCCAGGCTGTTGAGCCGGTTTTCTATGGCTTGATCGCCCTGCATCCACTGCCGCGCAATCCAGGTGGAGAGGCTGGCCGTGATCAATAGCGTGATCGCCAGAACAAGAAACAGTTTCCAGAACAGACGCATGCGTTATATCGGCGCGGATGGATCGGATGGCTGTTGATCAGCGATCAATAGCCAGCCGACGCTGCGGATGGTTTTGATGCGCGGCGCCCCGTCCGGCAGGCGGGAGAGTTTTTTGCGCAAATGGCCGATATGCACATCCAGAGAACGGTCAAACGGGCCGAGGCGTTTGCCGAGCGCCGATTTACTGAGGTCTTGTTTGCTGACCACTTCGCCAGCATGCTCGATCAGCATGGCGAGTATGCTGTATTCCGTTGAGGTGAGCGCCAGCTGATTGCCCTGATCATAAACCGTGTGCGATTGCGGATGCCATTCGATGTTGCCTGCATGGATCACTTTCGGCGTTGGGTTCGGGTCGGATTTTCTTTCTGCTCGCCGCAGCACGGCGCGAATGCGGGCCGCTAACTCTCTCGGATTGCAGGGCTTGGGCACATAATCATCAGCGCCGAGTTCCAGGCCGATGATGCGATCCACCTCTTCGCCCCGCGCCGTCAGCATAATCACCGGCAGTGTCGATTGCCGCCTGATCTCCCGCAGCAGATCCATGCCGTTTTTCCCCGGCATCATAATATCGAGCACGGCCAGATCGAAATCGCCGGAGCATGCCTGCTGCAGCCCTGAATGGCCGTCATGAGCATATTCCGCCTCGATTCCTTCACTTTGCAGGAAACGTCCGAGCAGTTCGCACAGCTCGATATCGTCATCAACCAGTAGAATCCGCATGCCGCTATGTTGCCATAAAAAGCGGGCATGGGCAGGGAAATTAGCCGGAAATAGCCGGTTTTTTCAAATTCTTTACAACTCTTTACGCCCTGTTTGCACAGTCGGTGCGTACATTTACCAGGCTCTCGTCACTATTCGCCATGCACGGCGGCAGGGCCGTGCCAATCGAAAAACAGAACAGTCGGAGGCAGATATGAACAGAAACGGGAAGATGACACTACTT
>JALUYG010000346.1 GCA_027013105.1 Mariprofundus sp. | reverse complement strand
GGTGTTCAAGCCATTCTGGACATCCAGAGCAGACCACGGCGGAACCGGTCTGGGACTGACCATGGTGCAGCGTATTGTCAAACGGCATCATGGCGTCATCGAAGTCGACTCCGCGCCCGGTAAGGAGACCCGCTTCACCATTTATCTGCCGCCCTACATACAGGAGAGCGCCGACATCAACGAAGCAGAACATGCAGCGATCCCGAACAACCCCAAACCTGTGAAGCCGGTCGTGGAAGAGATCAGCAACTGCCATGTACTGCTGGTCGACGATCTGCCCGATATTCTCAAAATCCATCAGGCCATGCTCGCCCGCCTGAATCACACCTCGGTTGTGGCGGAAAATGGTCAGCAGGCGCTGGATATCTTTCTGCAAGAGCAGGGCCATTTTGACCTGATTATTACAGATTTCCGCATGCCGGTGATGGACGGACTGGAACTGGTGGAAAACATCCGCAAGCGGGGATTCAATATCCCGATTTTAATGATTACGGCCTTTGGTGAAGACAGACAACTTCGAAAAGTGGCCGATTACAATGTCATATTAATCAACAAACCGATCAGCATGCCAAAATTCCGACGCGCCATTGCGGAAACTATCGCGACTGCATCTCCGCCACCACATCAGTAGCACGAAAACCGTCATACACAGCATCGGCAAAATAGAGACCATGCGCCGGCGCAGTCGCTGCGCCAAGTCGCCTGTCGCCGCTGGCCAGCAGCGCCGACAACGCTTCAGGGCTGCGCTTACCCAGCCCGACCTCCACCAGATTACCCACCAGATTTCGCACCATGTGATACAAAAAAGCATCGGCTGAAACTGCAATAGTAATGCAGAAACCGTGCTGCTCAACGCTGGCTGTTTTGATGGTTCTCACCGTCGTGGCGGCCTGGCAGCCTGCCGCCCGCAGGGCGCTGAAATCCCTGCGTCCGATACAACAGCTTGCAGCCGCGCGCATGCGGTCAACATCCAGTTGCCGGGGCATCCACCAGTGACGCCAGCGTTGCAGACTTGAGGCCGTATTACGGTTCCATATCTGATAACGATAGAGGCGCTCCCGGCAGTCGAAACGGGCATGAAAATCCTCAGCCACAGCGCGTACGCCGATCACACGGATGGCATCCGGCAACAGGCTGTTACAGCCGTGCAGGTAAGCTTTATAGGAACGCTGCCAGCGGGCGCTGCTGATGTCGGCATGGGCCAGCATGGCCTCGGCATGAACGCCGGCGTCTGTGCGCCCGGCAGCTGCGACAGAAACGGGTTCCCCCTCAATACGGGACAGCGCAGCCTGCAAACAGGCCTGCACCGATACGGCGTTATCCTGCTGCTGCCAGCCATGAAACGGATAGCCGTCGAACTCCACCACCAGGGCGATCCGCTGCTTCATCCGATCCACCATGGCGACAACAAGCCTGCACTGCCGCAAACCGCCATCAGCAGCGACAACGACATCGCGAACAACCCTGAGTCGCATGACTCATCCGCAGCAACCAGCATCCGGAAAGGTTGCTGAGGCCAACGCAACCAGAGCGCTTGCGCATGCGCAGTTGCATCCGCCAGCGCGCATCTGAATGCCGCCATCAGCAGCAACGGCAGCTGCTTCCGGCTGGAGCGTAAGCGATACTGCTGACGCAGCAGCGACAACAGCGCAGCCATCTGTTTTTTCATCGACATCAGCATCAGCGCGCGAATCAGCAGCGATTCCCCGCATTTCGGAAGATGCTTCAACAGCCCCAACCACTCGTGCCGCCTGAGCAGGCGAAACATCAGCATCGCCACCGCATAGATGGCGACCAGGTGCAGGCTCAACCACGCACCCTGTCTCAGCCCTTCCCGACTGACCGGAAGCGACCACCCAGGTAATAACAATTGACCGGGCGTGAACAGCAGATGCAACAGCAGAATAGGAATCACAAACCAGCGTAACAGGCGCAACAGGCGAAGTGTCGTGAGCCAGTTGCCATCGAGCATGCGCATCATCGCTGCAGCGGTAATGCACAGCCCTGTGGCGAGCATGAACGAACGGGTGGAGATGGCAAACAGCATCAGACCGCCGCCCATCATCAGCCTGGAGGTGATATGACTACAAAAAAAGATACCGGCCGGCTCCATGCATTCCCCCGCCTGGCATGATTAAACCCGGACGCCCAGAGCGTCACGAAGATTGAAAAGCAGACTATTTTTTATGCGAACCCTCTTCATCATCGGAGCTCTCATCCGTAAACTCATCGAGCAGACGCCCAAGCACCTGCGTCGCACCCGCACTATCGCCTGCACCTTCTGAATCGCCATCTACGAGGCTGTCAAAATCCGTATCGATTTCCAGCAGCCCATCATCTTCATTGGCAAACTCGCTCAGCAGATGATCCAGTTCCTGCGTCGCGCCATGATCGATATCGGTATCGGATTCATTCGCCGCGCCGGCTGAAACTGACGACCCCACCGCGTCAAAAAGCGAATCATCCAGAGCATCCACATCGGAAGCGGCATCGAACGCCTCATCCTCATCATCAAATTCGCTCAGCAACTGATCCAGGCGACGAGTCGCACCCAGCTCGGCATCACCATCGCCAGTTCCACCGTCATCCTCACCGGAGAACTCGCTCAACAGACTATCCAGTTCCTGCGTTGCTCCGCCAATAACATTAAAATCAGTTGCCTCTTCTGACTGCGTCTCAGTTTCCGGTGCTGATGCCATGTCTGCTTGCGGCATCGTCTCTGAATCAGGAGCCGGTTCCGGCACAGTCAGGGATTCCGGTTCAGTAAGGGCCATTGAATCGGAGACCGATTCCGAACCGGTGTCGACGGCTGATTCAAGAGAGAGTTCACCAACGCTGTCGGAGAGTTGCAGCGGAGCACCTTCTTCGGCAACTGCATCGAACATCTCATCATGCAGCCATGGCATATCTTCAGATTCCGGATCATGCGCTTGTTCAAACTCCACCGCATCATCCGACACCGACGCCTGATCTATTTCGGGCAACTCCAGTTCGCCGGTAATCTCTCCGGCAGCGACTTCGTCGACAATTCCGTCCAGACCTTCCAGATCAAAATCCAGATCGTCGGCGGCAGACGGCTCCAGAGCGAGCGTCTCACTGCGATCGCCCTCTTCTTCATCCCGTGGCTCTTCCAGTGCGGCCGTATCAAGCCCATCGACCTCTTCCCCGAGCCCTTGAACAAAGGACTTGAAGCGCCCGAGATCCACCGCTGTCAGCGTCATCGTAGCCGCTGCAATCGTTGCATCCAGCCCTTCCCGATCACTCTTGCCGAGCAGTAGCTCTGCTTTTTTGATATGCGCCTCGACATTATCCGGCTGCAAACGCAGCGCCATATCCAGTTGTTTGAGCGCCTCATCCTCCATGCCGTAGCGAATATAAACATCGGCTTCAGAGAGATAATCGATATCCGGATCTGGTTCCGACTGACTATCTGCGTCGAAGGGCTCCAGTTCGGCGGTGTCGGTATCGCCCAGTTCATCGGTAAAGGCGGGCAGAGAATCAATCGTCGCCGTCTCTTTTGTCTCAGTAGCAGGCGTTTCACCGGTTTCAATACCAGCCACCTCGCTTTCAATCACAGATGTCAGGGAATCATCCTCAACAACATCCTGATCAATTGAGGGCTCAACATCCGCATCCGGCGATCCGGCAGCCGGTTCACTCTTCGATTCTGTCGGTTCCGCAGGGTGCGCCGGTTCCCGACGCATCAGTTTCGCAATAATGCCGAGCAACAGCACAACCACCAGAGCCAGCAACCACAACATCCAGTTCATACCGGCAACCGGCGCAGAAGCCGGCGTCTGCTGTTGCATCTTTTTCAGCTCTGTCTGCAATCCGGCTATCATGACTTCCAGCTTTTTGATATGCGCCTTCTGATCCGAAGCCGCCTGATTCTGCGCCAGTTTGCGACTCAAATCCTCGATACTCTTCTGTGTGCCGATCAGCTGCTGTTTCAACACATCATTCTGTTCCTGAAGACGTATCAGCGTTTGACTGGTCTGCTCCTGCAACGCCTGATCGGCAGCCGCTTGTTCTGCGCTTGTTTGAGCCGCCTGGGGCGCCTCTGATGAAACTGCCGAGGCAGGGACAGATGCTGATTTTTCAGCTGTATTTGCGCGCTGCACGGCTTCTGATGCAGGCGCTGCCGAAGATGTTGCAGCCTGCTCAGCAGACTGCTTCGCTGCTGACTGCTGTTGATCTGCCAGCGATGCAGAAGCAGCGACCGCCGTCGCCGCTGGCGCAGCGGCAACGCCATCGGCATGCTCGCCAATACTGATCCGTTTGCTATAACGGGAGCGCTGCGCTTCTGCGACTGCGGCGTAGCGCGGCTGCCGGGTCAGTTTCTTCCACGCATTTTCATGTTCCGCCAGCACGCGCGTCGCTTCCAGTTTGCTATGTTTCTCGACTTCCGCAGCGGTAGGCACTTTCAGAAACGAACCGGCCTTCATCAGGTTCATGTTCCCCTGTTCAAAGTCCGCCCTGTTTTTCTCAAACAGCGCCAGCATAATCTGATTGCGCGTATAGCGATAATCCACCCGCAAACGCTCGGCGATAATCGAGAGGCTATCGCCTTTAACAATCGGACCATAGCGATCGGTTCTGGCCCAGCCTTCGTAATATTTTATTTTATTCTGCTTGCTCGCAGCCGGTTGAACATCAGACGGCGCAACAGTCTGGCCGGCTGATTCAGTCAGGCTGCTTCTAACAGCAGATGCCGGCTGCGCAACCGCAGCCACTGCCGGTTGCGGCGCTTTTTTCGCAGCCTGTTGAACGGTTTTCGCGACATCCAGAAATACCGGGAACTTTTTGAAGTGGGAAACCCGCCCATAGCGGACTTTCAACACCAGATTAAAAAACGGTGATCGGATCTGACTGCGTGAGGATAATTCCACACGTACGCCACGCGCATCGCTGGCCACATCAGCACGAATCGCTTTCACAACCGGATCGCGATAGACCTCGAAAATCTTATAATCCGCCGGCGCGGCGATCTCGACAAACACCTTCGATGGCAGCTCATTGGCTTCCAGTTTGAGGGGAACTTCAGCAAAAAAGGGCTCGCCGAGGTGACTGGCGACTTCAATCTTTCCCAGCGACGCTGCAAAACCATGACCGGCGAACAGAAACAACGCGGAGCAAAACAACATGAAAAACAGTTGATACCGGACCCGATTCCCCATATTTCCCTCCATCTGTCTAATTGCCTTAGCGGATCAGCATTTCCGCAATCTGAACCGCATTGAGCGCTGCGCCCTTACGCACATTATCGGCAACAATCCATAAATGCAAAGAATTCGGGCATGAACGGTCATCACGAATGCGCCCCACCCAGACCGGATCGGTGCCGGCCGCCTCGCTCGGCATCGGATAATCCTCACCGGCCGGATCGTCCACAACGCAGACCCCCTCGGCATCAGCCAGCAGCGTACGCGCCTGCTCTGCGTTCATCGGACCATCAAAGGTGACATTGACCGATTCTGAATGGCCGTAAAATACCGGCACCCGCGCCGTGGTCGCCGTCACAGCAATATCCGCACCCATAATTTTGCAGGTCTCATCCATCATTTTGCGTTCTTCTTTGGTATAGCCATCGTCCATAAACAGATCGATATGCGGAATCACATTAAAGGCGATACGAGCCGGAAACACATCCACCTCCGGAGCTTGCGCATTCAGCAACTGGCCGGTCTGTTTGGCCAGCTCTTCCATCGCTTTGCCGCCGGCGCCGGAAACCGCCTGATAGGTGGACACCACCACCCGCTCGATCGGCACGGCATCGTGCAGCGGCTTCAACGCCACCACCATCTGAATGGTCGAACAGTTGGGATTGGCGATGATTTTATTGTCGCGCGCCATCTCCAGCGCCTCGGGATTCACCTCCGGCACCAGCAGGGCGATATCCTCATCCATGCGCCAGGCGCTGGAGTTATCCACCACATAACAGCCCGCTGCGGCAAAGCGCGGCGCATGGGTTCTGGAGGTGCCGCCGCCGGCGGAAAACAGTGCGATATCGACGCCGCTCGGGTCGAATGTCTCCAGATCCTGCACGATATATTCCCGGCCTTTGAACTCGATGGCTGAGCCGGCGCTGCGGCTGGACGCCACCGGTATCAGGTCAGCGACGGGGAAATCGCGCTCGGCCAGAATCTCCAGCATAGTGGCGCCGACTGCGCCGGTAGCGCCAACCACGGCGATGTTATAACCCTCTTTTTTGTCGATAAAGCGTTCGTGCATCAGGCCAACTCCTCCAGTGCCGCACATACGGCGTCACCCATGGCGGAACAGGATACCGACGCCTCGCCGCCAAAGGCCAGGTCGACGGTGCGAACGCCGGCATCCAGCGTGTTTTCCACCGCCTGCTCAACCTTGTCGGCCAGATCGGCGCGATCCAGCGAAAAGCGCAACATCATCGCCACCGACAGGATCGTCGCCAGCGGATTGGCCTTGTCCTGGCCGGCAATATCCGGCGCAGAGCCGTGAATCGGTTCATACATGGCAAATTTTTCGCCAATCGAGGCGGACGGCAACATGCCGATGGAGCCGGTCAGCATGGATGCTTCATCCGATAAAATATCGCCAAACAGATTGCCGGTGACAATCACATCGAACTGGCGCGGATTGCGAATCAGCTGCATGGCGGCGTTATCGACATACATATGGGAGAGCTCGACATCGGCATATTCCGAGGCATGCAGATCGATGATCACGCTGCGCCACAATTCGGACACATCCAGCACATTGGCTTTTTCGACGCTGCAGACCCGCCCGGAACGCAGACGCGCCGCCTCAAAAGCAGTGCGCCCGA
>JALUYG010000345.1 GCA_027013105.1 Mariprofundus sp. | reverse complement strand
AGGAGTCGTGGCCGGCGAATAGCAATTTCAAGGTCGGCGAACCGATCACCCGCACCCTGACGCTGCATGCGGATGGTCTCACGGCCAGCCAGTTGCCCGGATTTCCTTCCGAACTGCCCGAGCATCTGAAAGCCTATGCCGATAAGCCGGTATTGCAGGATGAGAAGAGAGCGGACGGCATTCACGGCGTCAGGCAGGAAAAAGTGGCCATCATGCCGATGCAGGCCGGCACCTATATCCTGCCGGAAATCACGATCGACTGGTGGAATACGGCGACGCAACAGACCGAGCAGGCCACCCTGCCGGCGCGCACATTCACAGTGATCGCCGCCGACCATGCGTCGGCCGCAGCAACTCCGCCGAAAATGCCTGCCAGGCGGGCGATAGCGCCGCAGAGCGTTGCGCCATCCGGCCGCACTCAGGCGCGCGTGGCCGGGGTTGCATCGTGGTGGCGATGGCTGGCGATCATCTCGACGTTCGGCTGGTTGCTGACGCTGGGGTATATTGCATACCGGCGCAGCGGCGGCGACCGCGATCGGAAAAACAGGACGACGCAGACGGCCTCTGGAAATCTGCAACGGGCCGAAAAGGCTGTTGAAACCGCCTGTAAAAATAACGACGCCAAAGCCTGCGAACAGGCGCTGTTGCAACTGGCGAACCTGCAGCAAACGGGCGCGCCGGTTCACTCCCTGGCATCGCTGGCAGCAGGCTGTGACGAAGCCTTGAGGTCCGAACTGCTGAAGCTGGAACGGCTGCTTTATGCATCCAATCGTGCAGATGTTTCCGGTTGGCGCGGTGACGCGCTGTTGCAGGCTTTTCGGCAAGCGCCACTATTGGCCGATCGGCAGGATGCGGAAGATAACAGCGCGACTGCATTGCCGGGGTTGTATCCGGATTAATCGATCCACAATCGCAGCTGTGAAACAGGGAGGGTATAGCATGAAACGATATCAAACAGGTCTGTTATTATGCATGATCATCTGCATGGTGACCGGATTCGGCGCTCCGGCGGCAACGGCGAAAACCGTCGCCGTGACACTGACGGCCAAAGAGGCGGATGTGGTCATCGATAACAAGGGGACAACATATCCGGCCTGGAGTTATGACGGTATGATTCCGGGTAAACTGATCCGGGCGACGGTTGGCGATCTGGTCGATGTCACGCTGATCAACCCCAAGAGCAACAAAAAATCACATTCGATCGATTTTCATGCCGCCGAAGTGGATATGCTCAACGAGTTCGGTTCGATCAGACCCGGGCATCGCCGCCATTTTTCATTCAATGTGCGGCATGCGGGCGTCTATATGTATCACTGCGCATCCAATCCGCTGGCGCAACATATTGCACGCGGCATGTTCGGCGTCATGATCGTTGACCCCAAACATTATAGCAGGGCCTACCCGAAACCGGACCGGGAGTATGTGCTGGTGCAGTCCCAATACTTCCCCGACGCCGATAATGTGACCGAAATGGTGACCAACAGAGGCTGGACGCATGCATTGATCAACGGAAAAATTTTCCATTTCGATCCGCTTCACGACGGCAACGCCACCCGCGCACTGATGTCCAGGCCCGGAGAGCGTGTGCGCATCTTTTTTGTCAATGCCAATATCAATATGCCCGTGGCATTTCACCCCATGGCAGGCATGTGGGACCGGGTGTTTGTCAACGGCAATCCCGACAATGTCCTCTCTCATGTGCAGACTTATGGCGTTCCGGTCGGCGGCGCCAGTACGTTTGATATTGTTTCGCCGGCAGAGCGCAGCACGCATAATCTGTTGATGGATCATACCATGAGCGCAGCCATGCGAGGCGCGTCAACGCTGCTGATCAACGATCCTGCCGCCGACCCCGAACTGGGCAAGGGGGATCATATTCTGTTGCGCTAATCTATTTCAGCGCATCCTTGTTAGTATCGTAACCGAAATAAAAAGCCCGGTCGGCCATGCGCTTGGCCAGCGCGGCGTTTCTTTTTTGCTCGGCCAGCGCCAGTGCGGCAGCGGCGGGCGTCAGGGACGGGGCGTGCCATGCCTGCTTTTGTGCGCCGAGATAGGAGATCTGCAGCCACAATGGTTCGGCTTGCGCAGGTGAAACGGCTACCGGGCCGCCTGGCAATGGCCACGGGATATTCAGCTGCTGCGGAAAGCTCAGCGAGGCCTCGGCGTGCGGGTCGGCGGCGATTGTGCGCAGAACGAAATTTCGGCTGTTGTATGACGGGGTGAATGTGAGCGTGATGCGCCACCGACCATTCGATAGATCCCGAGCCAATTGACGGCGATCTATTGACAGCACCGTTAAAGGCGACTTTTGGCCGCTCTGATGAAGTAGATGCAGGTAGGGCAGGGCGATGAGCACCATGCTTTGATGCATCGACAGTTGACGTTCGGAGAGGTGGCGCTGGACGTTGGCTGCACCTGCAGGCGAGGCGAGAAGCATTAGCCATGCAGCAGAAAAGACAATAGCACTGCGCACGCTAACAGCCTCTCTTCTGGCGATTTAAACCGGGTGGAAGCGAGCAGTTAAAAGACAAATTCCCGTTTTTCCGGTACGCCTTCGATATCCTGCAACAGGGTTTCAAACAGGCTTGTGCGCTGCCATGAAGAGCCATTTTTGACAAAGTGCACGAGCGATGCGGCGGGATTGGTGCCGATAAATGCCATGACCTGTCCGCCATCCTTTAACATCGATACGATATGGGGCGGCACTTCCATCAGGGCGGCGCCGACAACGATGGCGTCGAAGGGGCCTTTCAGTTCCGAGCAGGCTGCCACGGCATCGGCATCCATGGCGTTGATGTGAACGATCTCCACATTCTCAAGGCCATGGTTGGCGATATTCTTTTTAGCCAGTTTGGCCAGCTCTTCGTGAATTTCACAGCTGACAACGGACCTGGCCTGCATGGCCAGCAGCGCAGTCAGAAATCCCGTTCCGGCGCCGATCTCCAGCACGCGCTCACTGCCGTCCAGCATCAGCGCCTGGAGGATACTGGCCTCCTGCAGCGGCGACAGCATTTCCTGATTGCATGGCAGGGGGACATGCCCCTCCATATAGGCCAGGCTCTTTACATGTTCCGGCACAAAGTTTTCTCTCGGCATGGATTCAATCAGCTCTAAAGTGGCTTCATCCAGCACTTTGCAGCAACGAATCTGGTTGCCGACCATATTATGGCGAGCGGCCTCGAAGTCTGTGACGGTCATATCGGATTCCCCTGTGAAAGAATGATCTGTATCGGAACAAACGCCCCGTGCGCGTTCAGGCACAGCAATATGCAGCGACCGGGTGGAAATGGCAAGCGAAACAGCAAGCGCCGTAACTTATTGGCGGCCAATCTGAAAACGGAAGTCCCTCAAAACTTTTTTACCGCCGCCAAGCGCACCGGCGTCGGCAACAAGATGGCCGTCCACGAAAATGCGTAGCGCCGGGGCGTTGCCGCAGGTGACCCATAATGCGGAAGTCTTTTCGTGGATGGAAGTGTGGAAACCCGACTGCAGCAGCACCTCCTTCAACAGCTGTCCTTTCTTGCCTGTGGCCGGATCGGATCTGGATATCTGGAGCCAAACCGGGGCGTTGACCGCATCAAAGCGGAAAAGGTGCGTTACAGATTCGGCAGTTGCGGTCACGTTTGCAGAGGGGGCGCGCGCCTGTTTTTTGCGGTTGCGGTTATCGCTTTGCGGCGGGGCGTCGGCTGTTTTTCCGATTGAATCTGAATGCGAGAGTAACGCAGTACGGCGGCCGGCATCGGTTGTGGCTGTTTCGGCGCTCCCGGTCGGATGCGAATGGTTGGCGGGTGCGGACGAAGGCGCATCACTTTGCACCGGTGACGGCTGTATTTGTTCCAAGTCCGCTTGCTCCTCTCTCTGCAGCGCCTGATGCACGGGCGCCAAATCACTCTCCTCAAGGCGACTGTTCTGCGTAGTGATATTGAACAGCACCAGCAGAAGCACAAATGCAATGCCGGCCAGCCATGCCCAGCGACGTGAAGGCGCGACCGGCGGATCGGGAAATGTCAGCGGTTTTGTCAGTGCATACTGATCCTGTTTCAGACGCTCGATTTCGGCGGTCAAATCAACATGCAGATACTTGCTGTATTGGCGTAGAAAGCCGAGCATATAGACGTCATCCGGCATGTTGTTCCAGTCGCCTTGTTCCAGGGCCAGCAGGTGCCGCTTTTGCAATTTCAGTTTGCGCACAACTTCTTCGATCGATTCTCCAGCTGCTTCACGCGCCCGACTGAGCTTATGGCCGATTGTCTGCAATAACGCTTCTTTCCCCGATGCTTCGGCCGGCTGCAGCGGCGCGCCGCCGGGTTCAGAAACGGCTTCGTTCTTGATGGCGTCGTTCATGGATTAGTGAACTTCTTTTGATCAAATCGGTCGAGCTGGTTTTGCACCCAGGCCTGATCCAACGCTGCCGAAGCGTGTTCACGAAAACGGGTCAGAACCTTTCTGGCTGTCGAACGGTCATGTTGCTGTTCCAACACGGCGACCAGTCCTTCAACTGCCGATCGACTATCCGGATGTTGACGAACCAGCACCTCATAAAGCGCACGCGCTTCACGTAGTTTTCCGAATCTTGCATAGGCATTGGCCAGTTTGAAATTGACCAAGTCGCTGCCGGGGTTAAATACCTGCGCCTGTTGATAGGCATGAATAGCCTGATCGAATCTGTTTTGTCCCAACAGTGCATCGCCCAGGTTGATAAAAGCGAGATCCTGATGCGGGTAGCTAGGATCATCCAGGGCCTTGCGCGCCATCTTCTCCGCTGCTGTAAAGCGTTTCAAGCGATTGAGCAGGTTAGCATAATTATTATAGGTGGCTGCCCCAGCGCCGTGACCAATAGCGCGCAGATAAAATGCCTCCGACTTTTTCATATCGCCACGCAGCAGCCAGGCATAGGCCAGCGCATCCAGCACCAGCGGCTGATCCGGTAGAATTTCATTGGAGCGTATCAGCTCCTGGAACGCCTTGGGCAACATTCCCTGTTTGCCAAGCGCATCCACGCCAAGTTGATAGTGGATTTTGGCCAGCCGCGCCTGTTTATTCGGGTCGTCCATTTGCGTTGCAGTGGCGCAGGCGGAAAGCGCCAGCAATATCACGCTGCTGATAAGCAATCGCATCTTCATAGCAAGCGCTCAACCAATGCATAAACAGGGCGTATGGCGTCATCATCCTGCGCTTTGAGATCGGCAAAGATGCCGCTTTCCAGCGCTTGCCCGCATCTGCAGGCGCCGGCGCGCTGTTGATCGGTTGCAGCAAAAAAATGTTGCAGCATCGTTTGCGCTTTGGCCACATTGCCATGCATGATCTCGACAATAGACTCGACCGACACATCCTCCTCCTCTTCATGCCAGCAGTCGTAATCGGTGCTCATGGCCACCGTGGCGTAGCAAATCTCAGCTTCGCGAGCCAGTTTGGCTTCCGGCAGATTGGTCATGCCGATCACATCCATGCCCCAACTGCGATACAGGTTCGATTCCGCCCGGCTGGAGAACTGCGGCCCCTGCATGACCAGATAAGAGCCCTGCTGATGGGTGCGGATATCTGCTTTGGCGCAGGCGGCCGCCAATTCAGATTTAAGACAGGGGCAAACCGGATCGGCCATGGAGACATGGGCCACGATCGGGCCATCGAAAAAGGTGGGCGGGCGGCCGTGGGTACGATCGACAAACTGATCGACCAGCACGAAGTCGCCGGGGGCAATATCCTCGCGCAGGGAACCGACAGCCGAGATGGAGATGATACGATTCACCCCGGCCAGTTTCATGGCGTAGATATTAGCGCGGTAGTTGATCCGGTGCGGCGGAATTTTATGACCGCGACCGTGACGGGGCAGAAACACCACATCCTGACCATGAATCGTGGCCAGCATCAGTTGATCGGAGGGCTTGCCGAACGGGGTGTCGATATCCAGATATTCAATGGCTTCAATGCCTTCGATATCATATAGCCCACTGCCGCCGATAATGCCTGTGCGTGCCGCCTGTTGCGTCATAATCATTCCTTTGCGTCATCCCTTCGCGTTTGTTTTGGTGTCTGCTTTTAACTGACCGCATGCGGCCATAATGTCGTCACCTCTTGAGCGCCTCACGGTGGCACGAATACCTTTAGAAATCAAGTGTTGCGCAAATTCCTTCATGTTCTGCTTTGATGTACCGGCGTAGGGGCTGCCGGGATAAGGGTTGAACTGGATCAGATTGACGCGTTCCCGCTCGGGGTTCACGAAGCGAATCAGCGCCTGCAGATCATCCGGCTGATCGTTGACTGCGTCGAGCAACACATACTCCAGCGTGATGTGGCGCTGTTTGCCGATGGGGTAGTAATCCAGACATTCACGCAACACCTGTAGCGGGTATTTACGATTGATCGGCACCAGCGTATCACGTTTGTCGTCGATGGCCGAGTGCAACGAAATAGCCAGATTGACCGGGTAATCTGCACCCAGGCGCTGAATCTGCGGCACCAGGCCGGAAGTGGAGACGGTGATACGGCGGCGTGAGATATTCAACCCACCCGTATCCATCAGCAGGCCAATGCTGCGCATGACTGCCTTCTCATTGGCCATCGGTTCGCCCATGCCCATATAGACAATATGCGTGATATCGCTGTGCAGATCCTCCGACAGGGGCTCGGTATGCAGGTCCGCCTTGATGGCAAGCACCTGCGCGATAATTTCACCTGCCGTCAGGTTGGCCTCAAAGCCCTGCGTGCCGGTATGGCAGAATGGACAATCGAGCACGCAACCAACCTGCGATGAAATGCACACCGTGCCGCGTTTCTCTTCCGGGATAAACACCGATTCAATCATCTTGCCGGCAGTG
>JALUYG010000344.1 GCA_027013105.1 Mariprofundus sp. | reverse complement strand
TTGTTCACCTGGAGCAGTGTGGCTTTACTCATAACGCAGCGCCTCTGCAGGCGGCACGCTGGCGGCGCGCCAGGCCGGATAAAATGTCGCCGCCACGCCCATGCCCAAACTGACCACGACAATCACTGTCACCGAGACCGGATCGATCACGGAGGGGACATGATTGATATAGTAGACATCGCCGGACATAAATTTAATACCGGTCAACTGCTCGATCCAGGCCAGCAACACATCCAGCTTCCAGGCCAGCAACAGCCCCAGCGCCGCGCCAACCAGCGTGCCGATGCCGCAGAGCAGCGAGCCCATCAACAAAAATACGCGCATGACCGAAGCGTGGGTGGCCCCCACTGTTTTCAAAATCGCGATCTCCTTGCGTCGCTCCATCACCACCATCACCAGAGATGCGACCATATTGAACAGCGCCACCATCACAATCAGCGACAAAATCACCCCCATGGCCAGCCGTTCTGTTTTCAGAGCCTGGAAAAAGGAGCGGTGACGCTGTTTCCAGTCGGTAATCCAGGCATCGGCAGGCAGCACCCTGCGCGCCTCGGCCACCACTGCGCCGGAACGATCCCGATCATGCAGAAACAGTTCGATGCCGGTAATGCCGTCGCCCATCTGATTGAGCCGCTGCACGGCTTTCAGCGGCGTGATAATCATACCGACATCATATTCGTAAAAACCGGAATCAAAGATTCCCACCAGCGTGAAGCCGCGCATACGCGGCGTGGCGCCGGCCGGGCTGATACCGCCGGAAGGCGACATCAGCCGCACCTTATCTCCCACCTGGGCGCCCAGCTTTTTGGCCAGATCCTTGCCGATCACCACCTGAAATGGCGAGCCATGATCGTTCACGAAACGTCCTTTGGTGATGTGACTGGCGATTTCACCGCTGCGCTGCGTATCCACTCCTTTCAGGATGGCGCCGAAGGCCCTGCCGCCGTAAGAGGCCAGGATTTGCGTCGTAATATAGGGGGCGGCGCGCTGCACGCCGTTCAATTTCGAGGATTTGTCCAGCCAGTTGCGCCAGCCTGTCAACACGTCGCCGGAGCCCTGAATATCCACATGGGCGGAAAAACCGAGAATTTTATCGCGGATCTCCACGGCGGCGCCATTCATCACCGACAGCACGGCGATCAGCGTCATCACGCCGATCGCAATACCGATGCCCGAACTCCAGCTGATCAGCGAGACAAATCGCTCACTGCGCCGCGAACGCAGATAACGCCGGGCCAGCATCCATTCGTAAGGTGAAAACAGCTTATGTTTCAATGGCGCGCACCTTTCATCACAGCCCCAAGCCGATTCCACTCCGTCATGCGATCACCTGTCATGACAAGAGGTAACGCAGGTAGAGATAAGTATGCGAAATCACAATGGAGATAATCATCAGGCCAAACGCATGCTTGAGAAATGTCATAAAGGCGATCGGATGGCCGGCGCGTTGCGAAAAACCGGCCACAATCAGATTGGCCGAGGCTCCGATCAACGAGCCGTTGCCACCCAGACACGCGCCCAGCGCCAGCGCCCACCACAGCGGCTCCAGTGCATCCGGCCCGCCGAATGAGGGCCCCATATTCTGGATCAGGGGAATCATGGTGGCGACGAACGGGATATTATCGATCACAGCCGAGGCAATCGCGGACACCCACAGCACAGCCCCCACGGTGGCATTGAAATCGCCGCCGGTCAGCGCCAGCGTCTGATGCGCCAGCATTTCAATCACGCCGGTGTGTTCCACCCCGGTGACAATAATAAACAGACCGACAAAGAAAAATATGGTCGTCCACTCCACTTCGGTCATGATCGCCTCATAGGCGTGATCCTTATCGTGTAGGGACTGACCGAATGTCTGCAGCAGCAACAGCAGCGCCGCCCCGAACATGGCAATAGTGGCAGGCTCCAGATGCACATGATGCGCTACGGTAAAGCCGCCGATCACGCCAAACAGCACGAACAGGCTCTTCTTCAGTAGCGCCACATCCTCAATGGCTTCATGCTCATCAAATTGCATCACCAGCGCCTTGTGGGCATCGGAAGCGTGCAGCCCCCTGCCGAACATGAACCAGATCACACCCAGTATGACCAGAAAAATCACCGGAATAATCGGCGCCAGATTGACCAGAAAATCATAAAAACTGAGTCTGGCGGCCGAACCGATCATAATGTTGGGCGGATCGCCGATCAGCGTCGCCGTGCCGCCGATATTGGATGCCAGAATTTGGGAGAACAGAAAAGGGTACGGCCGCACATTCAGCGCATCGGTGATCAGCAGCGTCACCGGCGCAATCAGCAGCACCGTGGTGACATTGTCCAGAAAGGCGGAAAACACGGCCGTGACCACCGACAACATCACCAGAACGCCCCACGGACTGCCTTTGACGCTCTTGGCCGCCTTGATCGCCACATATTGAAACATGCCGGTTTTCTGACTGATCGCAACGATCACCATCATACCCGTGAGCAAGCCGATGGTATTGAAATCGACGCCGGCAATGGCCTGCTGCTGGGTGATCACCCCGCACAGCACCATCAAACCGGCCCCGAGCAGCGACAGCACGGCGCGATTGAACTTCTCCGCCATGATCACGCCATACACCAGCAACAGAATGGCGACGGCTATCCAGGTTGGCGGCAAGCCCAGGATGGCATGCACAGCACCGGACTCATGCATCGTCAGCAGGCTCCTGAGGATCGTGCGCCAGTCGCCGCAAAATATCGCTGGATGAGATGACGCCGACCAGTCGCTCGTCCGCATCGGCCACCATGGCGTATTCAAAGCGGTCGTAAGTAATCAGGGCGGCGGTCACCGACAGTACGGATTCATCCGCATGCACAATCGTTGGATTGCGATCCATCACATCCGCCACCTGATGCTGCATCAAATCCTTGTAGTGCTTGCGCAGCAGGCCGATATCGGGCGCATAGGGGATCGATTTTAAATACCCCTCGACAATATAGCCGGGCACCAGGCTGGAGAGAACGGAGAGCGTATGCACGGCGCCGAGAATCCTACGTCCGGCATCGACTACCGGCAGCATGCGAAACGACTGTTCATTAAGAATGGTGGCAATTTCCGCCACGGTCTGTTCCGGATGGCAGACCATCACATCCGTGGTCATAATATCTCTTGCATGCATGCGGCAGGCTCCTTGGTTCTGCTTATTCCGGTCTCATCAGCGGGAATAACAGCACATCGCGAATCGAATGCTGGCCTGTCAGCATCATCACCAGCCGATCCACGCCGATACCGACGCCTGCGGCAGGCGGCATGCCGAATTCCAGCGCCCGCAGATAATCCTCATCCACGCCCGTCGCCTCTTCATCGCCAGCTGCTTTCGCCTCCGCCTGAGCCATAAAGCGGCGACGCTGATCATCCGGATCGTTCAACTCCGAGAAGCCGTTGGCCATCTCCCGACCGGCGATAAACAGCTCGAAGCGGTCGGTCACATTCGGATCATCCCGGTTTCGGCGCGCCAGCGGCGAAACATCGACCGGGTAGTGGGTCACAAAAGTGGGCTGCATCAACTCCGGCTCCACCAGTTCCTCGAACAGGGCCATTAAATAATGGCCAGCTTTCCAGGTAATGAGCGGCTTAAAGTCAGGTATAACCTGAAGGCAAACCGTGGCCAGCATCGCTTTATCATTGGCGTGTCCACGTACGTCGGGGCGCTTGTCGAACACTGCCTCATCCACCCTGATTCGGCGGAACGGCTGCGACAGATCGATATCGACCCCTTCCCAGTTCACCTGCGTCACGTCGAGACCGGAGGCAATATCGCGAATCAACCCTTCAGTATTATCCATAGCGTCGTTAAAATCGGCATAGGCCTGATAGAACTCCACCATGGTAAATTCGGGATTATGGGTGGCATCGATGCCTTCATTACGAAAGTTGCGGTTAATTTCAAATACCCGTTCAAAACCGCCCACCAACAACCGCTTGAGATACAACTCCGGCGCAATGCGTAGAAACAGCTCCATGTCCAGCGCATTGTGATGGGTGATAAACGGTTTCGCCGCCGCCCCGCCCGGCTGACTCTGCAACATCGGCGTTTCCACTTCCATGAAATCGCGGGCTTCCAGCCCCTTGCGCAGCAGCGACACGATTTTCGACCGCGTCCTGAAAGTGTGACGCGACTCCGGCGTCACGATCAGATCGACATAGCGCTGCCGGCAGCGGGTTTCGATATCGCTCAGGCCATGCCATTTTTCAGGCAACGGACGCAGACACTTGGAAACCATCTCCACGCGCGACACCCGTACGCTGAGCTCTCCGGCGCGGGTGCGGAAAAGCACGCCGATCGCACCAATGGTGTCGCCCAGATCCCATTTTTTGGTCGGGTTGTAAATTTCAGCGCCGCCCAGTTCGTCACGATTGAGGAACAGCTGAATCGATCCCGAACCATCCTGCAATTTAATAAAGCTGGACTTGCCCATGACGCGATGCGCCATGATGCGGCCGGCGACAGACACCGAGCGACTGATCTCATTGAGCTGTTCGCCGTCGCACGCGCCAAACTCGGACTGAATGGCCGCCGTGGTCGTGTCTGTTCTCCAGCTGTTCGGATAAGCCTCGCCGGCTTCCCGCATACGGGCGAGCTTGGCCCTCCGGACAGTAATCTGCTCGGACTGATCCGACACCTTGTTATTCATGATTTTCCTTATGCTTTGCTATGGAGTTCTAGGTCGGAGAAGAAGAAGGCGATCTCAATCGCCGCATTCTCTTCAGAATCGGAGCCGTGAACGGCATTGGCGTCAATTGAATCGGCGTGGTCGGCACGAATCGTACCGGCGTCGGCCTCTTTCGGATTGGTCGCGCCCATCAGCTGACGGTTTAACGTCACGGCATTTTTACCCTCCAGCACCATTGCCAGGATCGGACCGGAACTCATGAATGCGCATAGATCCTTATAAAACGGGCGCTGGGCGTGTACGGCGTAAAAACGACCGGCTTCAGCGGCGGAGAGATGCACCATTTTGGCGCCGACAATCGACAGACTGTTCTCCTCAAAACGGCGGATAATATCGCCGATCACATTCTTTGCGACGGCATCGGGCTTGATAATGGATAGTGTGCGTTGAACTGGCATGAAGGATTCCCCCTTGATATCTACGCAGCTTCCGGCTGCGGGAGCGGCACTCTAGATGAGCCTCATTCAAGTTCCAAGTTTAATCCCTGACGGTTAGCTCCCTGATCTCTCAATCAGGGGCTCTTAATGTGGCGGAGCGGTCGGGGCTATGTCGGGCGTCTGCGATATTGTCGAACCCATCGGGTCTCGCCTCCACCCACGCCGCCGAACTCCAAGAAAAAAGAGCCCCTGATCTCTCAATCAAGGGCTCTTGATGTGGCGGAGCGGACGGGACTCGAACCCGCGACCTCCGGCGTGACAGGCCGGCATTCTAACCAACTGAACTACCGCTCCAGCGGTTCGGGGCGCAAAGTAATAACTTGATCCCCTAAAATCAACCATTAATCGCTATGGTTGAAAAAACAGATCTGCATTGCTACACAGAACGCTTTAAATGGTGGGCGCTGCAGGGCTCGAACCTGCGACCTACGGCTTGTAAGGCCGTTGCTCTCCCAGCTGAGCTAAGCGCCCGAAAAAAACAAGGGCACGAATGCCCTTGTTTAAGAAAACGGAATAATCCGCTCCCGGAACTTACTTGACGGCGTCTTTCAGAGCCTTGCCGGCCTTGAACTTCGGCGCCTTGGATGCCGCCACCTGAATGGTTTCACCCGTCCGCGGATTTCGTGCTGTACGTGCGGCGCGATCAGCCACCGAGAAGGTGCCAAATCCGACCAGACTGACAGCATCGCCATTCGCCAGAGCGCCGGCAATGCCACCCAGTACAGCCTCAACAGCCTCACCAGCCGCTGCCTTGCTTAGATCCGCAGTCGCGGCCACGTGATTAATCAATTCTGCTTTATTCATTATTCCTCCCGCTACATTCAATGGGTCGCGAACTATACGCAACGAGTCCCATATCCTGTCAACCAGTTTTTTTAGTTACTTCAGACTTTAATGCGCTACCGCTGATTTGTCCTTCAGATAAATATCCGCAACGGCGCCAGGCACAAAACTTCCCGGCATACTCATACCTGCAGGCAGCCGCGTCAAGGCGTGTTCCAGCACCTCATCCATATTTTTCACCGCTTGCACTTTAAGGTCTGCCAGAACATCTTCATGTATATCCTTTAAATCCTTCAAGTTTTCTTCAGGAATAATGGCTTTGGTCAGGCCGCCGCGATGGGCCGCCAGCAGCTTCTCTTTCAGCCCGCCGATCGGCAACGCCTTGCCACGCAGGGTAATTTCACCGGTCATGCAGACCTCTCTGTGCACCGCAATACCTGTCAGGGCGGAGACGATGGAGGTCGCCATCGCCAGTCCGGCCGACGGACCATCCTTGGGGATCGCCCCTTCCGGCACATGTACATGAATATCCACCTGTTGGTGAAAGTCGGCTTTCAGGCCCAGTTGAGCGGCGCGTGAACGCACATAGGTCAACGCCGCCTGAATGGATTCCTGCATCACATCGCCCAGTTGCCCGGTCACTGTCAGCTTACCCTTGCCCGGCATCAGCGCAGTTTCGATCTGTAGCAACTCGCCGCCGACTTCTGTCCATGCCAGCCCGGTCACCACGCCGATCTCATCCTTCTCTTCGGCCAGGCCGAAACGGTATTTGCGCACGCCAAGATACGTTTCGATATCGGCGGCCGATAACGATAGCTGAGAAACTGCGCCGCCCTCCTGCGGCTGACCAACAAACTTACGCGCCGCCTTGCGACACAACTTGGCCAGACAGCGCGATAGCCCGCGCACGCCCGCCTCCCGCGTATAG
>JALUYG010000343.1 GCA_027013105.1 Mariprofundus sp. | reverse complement strand
CTCCGCCTGTCTCGGCCAGAACCTTGGTGATCGCAGCGGTCAACGTCGTCTTGCCATGGTCAACGTGACCAATGGTGCCAATGTTAACGTGCGGTTTGGTGCGCTCGTACTTTTCCTTTGCCATTGTTTACTCCTTACCTTAACCCTTAACAGCCGCAATGATTTCTTGCGCAATGTTATTTGGAACTTCTTCGTAATGTTTGAACTGCATCGTATAGGTGGCGCGTCCCTGAGACATCGAGCGAACATTGGTTGAATAACCGAACATCTCCGAGAGCGGAACCTCCGCATCAACCACCTTGACGCCAGAGCGGTCGTTCATGCCAAGCACGCGGCCGCGACGACGATTCAGATCGCCCACAATATCGCCCATGTACTCTTCAGGCGTCACCACTTCCACTTCCATAATCGGTTCGAGAATCACCGGCCTGGCCTGCGCACAACCGGCGCGGAAGCCCATGGAGCCAGCCACCTTGAATGCCATCTCGTTCGAGTCGACATCATGGTAGGAGCCATCAACCACGGTAACACGGATATCGACCATCGGATAACCGGCCAGCACGCCGTTGGCCATGGCCTCTTCACAACCCTTGCCGACAGCTGGAATGTACTCGCGCGGGATAGCGCCGCCGACGATTTTATCGACAAACTCAAAGCCTGAGCCCGGCTCCATCGGCTCGATCTCCAGCCAGCAGTGACCATACTGACCGCGGCCGCCGGACTGACGCACAAACTTGCCTTCCGCCTTGGTGGATGTGCGAATGGTTTCGCGGTAAGCCACTTGCGGTTTACCCACGTTGGCCTCGACCTTGAACTCCCGCTTCAATCGATCGACCAGAATCTCCAGGTGCAGTTCACCCATGCCGGAGATAATCGTCTGGCCGGTCTCTTCATCAGTATGCACCCGGAAAGATGGATCTTCAGCCGCCAGGCGGCCCAGCGCCACGCCCATCTTCTCCTGATCAGCCTTGGTTTTCGGTTCAATCGCAACAGAAATTACCGGTTCAGGAAATTCCATGCGCTCAAGAACGATCGGCGCATCGTCGGTGCAGAGCGTATCGCCTGTCGTGGTGAACTTCAGACCCACGGCGGCAGCGATATCACCGGCCCGCACTTCCTTGATCTCATTACGCTCATTGGCATGCATCTGCAGAATACGACCCAGACGCTCTTTCTTGTCTTTGGTCGAGTTAATCACGTAGGAGCCAGCCTCGATCACACCGGAATAGACCCGGAAAAAGGTCAGCGAACCAACAAACGGATCGGTCATCACCTTAAATGCCAGCGCCGAGAACGGCTCGTCGTCTGAAGACGGCCGCGTATCTTCTTCGTCGGTGTCCGGGTGCACGCCTTTGATCGCCGGCACATCGATCGGAGCCGGCATGAAATCTACCACGGCGTCCAGCAATGTCTGCACGCCCTTGTTCTTAAAGGCCGTACCGGCCAGCACTGGAATCACTGAAATATCCAGCACGCATTTACGAATGCAGGCTTTCAGCGCATCCTGATCGATCTCTTCGCCTTCAAGATAGGCCATCATCAGATCTTCGTCATTAACCAGAACGGCATCCATCAGCATCTCACGACGCTCTTCGGCGATCTCCTGCAGATCGGCCGGAATTTCGGTCGTCTCATACATGGCGCCCATGGCTTCGTTCTTCCAAACGATCGCCTTCATGGAAACCAGATCCACCACGCCCTGAAAATCTTCTTCGGCGCCGATCGGGATATTCAGCGCCACAGCGTTGTGGCCCAGACGCTCACGAATCTCATCCACTACATTGAAAAAATCCGCACCGGTGCGATCCATCTTGTTGACGAAGGCGATACGGGGGACATTGTAGCGATCGGCCTGACGCCACACAGTTTCAGACTGCGGCTGCACGCCGCCAACTGCGCAGAACACGCCGACAGCGCCGTCGAGCACGCGCAAACTACGCTCCACCTCAATGGTGAAGTCCACGTGCCCGGGGGTGTCGATGATATTAATCTGATGGTCTTCCCATGTGCATGTGGTAGCTGCAGAGGTGATGGTAATACCACGCTCCTGCTCCTGCTCCATCCAGTCCATGGTGGCGGCGCCGTCGTGCACTTCGCCAATTTTGTGACTGACGCCTGTATAATACAGAATGCGTTCAGTCGTCGTTGTCTTGCCAGCGTCAATATGAGCCATAATGCCGATATTGCGCACACGTTCCAGCGGTGTCTTACGAGCCACGTCGCCACTCCTTGAATTCCATCAAATTTAAAAGAACTATTAAAAAAGCCTCTGGCTTTTTTAAGGGCCAGGCTTGCGCCTGACTACGAATAACTACTTACCAGCGGAAGTGAGAAAATGCCTTGTTCGCTTCTGCCATGCGATGGGTTTCATCGCGCTTCTTATATGCGCCGCCGCGTTCATTCACCGCATCGGCCATCTCATTGCCGAGACGTTCCGCCATGGTATGCTCGGAACGGTTGCGTGAATACTCAACCAGCCAGCGCACAGCCAGCGACTGCTGACGACGATCAGAAACCTCAATCGGCACCTGATAAGTTGCACCGCCCACACGGCGAGACTTCACTTCAACCAGCGGACGCACCGCCTCCAGCGCATTATGCAAAGCAGCCAGCGGCTCTGCGCCGGTTTTCTGCGCTGCGATATCCATCGCATCATAGACAATCGATTCAGCAATATTTTTCTTGCCGTCAAGCATCACCTTGTTCACAACGGTGGAGACTCGGGTATCACCGAATTTCGCATCCGGAACAATCGGGCGACGGGGAGCGGGACCTTTACGTGGCATATCTAAATTCCTCTTTTCTTACTTCGGACGCTTGGCGCCATACTTCGAACGAGCCTGCTTACGACCCTCAACACCCGTGGTGTCCAGCACGCCGCGTAAAATATGGTAGCGCACGCCCGGCAAATCCTTCACACGGCCGCCGCGAATCAGCACCACGGAATGCTCCTGCAATTTATGGCCTTCACCCGGGATATAGGCGGTCACTTCCATGCCATTGGTCAGACGCACACGCGCCACCTTGCGCAGAGCCGAGTTCGGCTTCTTCGGGGTGGTCGTATATACACGCGTACATACGCCGCGACGCTGCGGGCAAGCCTGCAGAGCAGGGACTTTATTGATCTTGCGCTTATCCTTGCGCGGCTTGCGAATCAACTGATTGACTGTTGGCATGGTTACCTCATTTCCAAACGTTCACTAGGCCGGATGCGCCCCTATGCAAAGCACCCCCGGCGAAGGGTCGCGAACCATAGTGGCGCTCTATCTGGCTGTCAACCGCTTTTGAAACTTACCACGCGATTTCCATTTAACCTCGTTTTCCGTCTCTTTGCTCATCGACTTTCACCTCACAAACGACGACAACCTTTTGCCACGAACACCCTCTACTTTTCGCAGTCGACTATCTTCAGCGACGAAACAATCAGCTTTATATACGGTCGCCGTGGCCAAATGAATAGCATCCGGTGCTTTCACGCCTGCGGCTCGAAACCTTGCAGCCCGACCTTGCACGAACCCTTTCAGACGCGATTGTTTGCTTCCGGCTATGCCGGGTAGAATTGGCAGGTCAGGCCAGCGCCTGCTTGATCGATTCACACGCCTGCTTGGCGTCGGAGAACAACATCATCGTTCTGTCCATATAGAACAGATCATTATCCAGGCCGGCGTAACCCGGCGACAATGAACGCTTGATGACGATCACATGCTCGGCCTTGGCCACTTCCAGAATCGGCATGCCGTAAATCGGACTGGCCGGATCGGACTTGGCGGCCGGATTGGTGACATCGTTGGCGCCGATTACCAGCGCCACATCGGTATCGGAAAATTCGGAGTTGATCTCATCCATTTCAAAGACGATATCGTACGGCACATCGGCTTCGGCCAGCAGCACATTCATGTGACCGGGCATGCGTCCGGCCACCGGATGAATGGCGAACTTCACATCCACCCCCTGCTCCATCAGCAGATCCACCATCTCTTTCAGGGCATGCTGCGCACGCGCCACGGCCAGCCCGTAACCCGGCACAATCACCACCGAGCGTGCGTTGCTGATCAGAAACGCCGCATCTTCCGCAGCGCCGCTCTTCACGGGGCGATCCGCCGCCTGTGCGCCGGTTCCGCCGGCAGCAGGCGCGTCGCCGCCAAAACCGCCCAGCAGCACGTTAATCAGCGAGCGATTCATCGCCTTGCACATAATATAAGATAGAATCGCGCCGGAAGAGCCGACCAGCGCGCCCGCCACAATGAGCATATTGTTGCCCAGCGTGAAGCCGATACCGGCCGCCGCCCAACCCGAGTAGGAGTTGAGCATCGACACGATCACAGGCATGTCCGCGCCGCCGATCGGCACAATCAGCAGCACGCCCAGCACCAGAGCAATACCCAGCATCACCATAAACGGCAAGGCCGATGCAGTGCTGCAAAACAGCACGCCGGCCGTCAGCATTGCAATACCCAACACCAGATTCAGCAGATGCTGGCCGCCGAACACCAGCGGCTTGCCGGAAAGCAGCCCCTGCAGTTTACCAAACGCGATCAGCGAAGCCGTGAATGTGATGGCGCCGATGAAAGTGCCGAGAAACAGCTCGATGCGGCTGGCCATGTAGAGGCCGCCTTCAGCATTGGCAATGCCGTAGGATACCGGATCGATGAACGCGGAAACTGCAATCAGAACGGCCGCTAGTCCGACCAGCGAATGCATAAAGGCCACGGTCTGCGGCATATGGGTCATCGGCACCTTGCGCGCCACCGTGCCGCCGAACAGGCCGCCGACGGCGATCGCTGCGACGATCCACGCATAATTCTGCACCGCATCCATCTGCAATGTGACCAGCGCGGCCACGCCCATGCCCAGCATGCCCAGCGCATTGCCGCGCCGCGCTGTTTCGGGGCTGGCCAGCCCCTTCAGTGCAAAGATAATCAACACCGATGCAAGCAGGTAGGCCATCGCCACCATATTGACTGACAACATCGTTTAGCCCCTCACTTACGCTTCTTGAACATCGCCAGCATGCGCTGGGTCACCATAAAGCCGCCGAAGATATTCACGGCGGCCAGCCCCACCGCAATCAGCCCGAGCACGGATGCCAGCGTCATCTTCACCGGCCCGGCGGCCAGCAGCGCGCCGACAATAATAATACTGGAGATCGCATTGGTGACGCTCATTAGCGGCGTATGTAGCGCCGGCGTCACCGTCCAGACCACATGATAGCCGACAATCACGGCCAGCACGAACACCGTGAACGAAAATACAAACGGATCCACTGCCGCATGTGCCGCGTGCCCCGCCACCGCCTGGCCCACCGCATGGGCGCTATCGTGAAGCGCTGTATTCATCCTTCACCTCCCGACGCCAGCAACTGCGGCTTCAGAAATTCGCCGCCGCTGCACAACAGCGCCGCTTCGATCACCTCATCTTCCCGATCGATCTGCAAAGCGCCGCTCTCCTGCAGCATCGGCGCGACAAAATTAAACAGGTTGCGCGCATAGAGACTGCTGGCATCGGTCGCCATCAGGGCCGGAATATTGGATATGCCGATCAGCGTCACGCCATGCTTCACCACCACCGCATCCATCTCGCTGAGCGGGCAGTTGCCGCCCATCTCCACCGCCATATCGACAATCACCGAGCCGGCTTTCATACTTTTGACCATCTCTTCGGTGATCAGCACCGGCGCCGGACGGCCGGGGATCAACGCCGTGGTAATAATCACATCCGCCTTGGCGGCATGCAGCGCAATCAACTCAGCCTGGCGACGTTTATAATCCTCATCCATCTCTTTGGCGTAACCGCCGGCATCTTCGGCATCGGCGTCCGCCGCCACCTCGACAAATTTCGCCCCCAGGCTCTCAACCTGCTCTCTGGCCGCCGCACGCACATCAAACGCCTCGACATTCGCTCCCATGCGCCGGGCCGTGGCAATGGCCTGCAATCCGGCCACGCCAGCCCCCATCACCAGCACTTTGGCCGGTTGCACGGTGCCTGCCGCCGTCATCAACATCGGAAAAAAGCGCTGATAATGCTCCATCGCCAGCAGCACCGATTTATAGCCGGCAATATTGGCCTGCGACGACAGCACATCCATCGACTGGGCGCGCGAAATGCGCGGCACCATCTCCATGCAAAAACAGGAGATGCCCGCATCGGCATACTGCTGCAGCAGTGGATTGTTAAACGGCGACGCCAGCCCGACCACCGTCGCGCCCCGCTTCACCTGTTTAAGTTCTTCAGCGTTCAAGGGCCGCACTTTCAGCAGCAGATCGGCATCGCCGCACGCTGATGCAAAATCGTCGGCCAGCCGGACGCCCTGCCCGACATAATCCGCATCGGGATAGTTGGCCGCAGCCCCGGCGCCTTTTTCAAGCACCACATCGCAACCGGCGGCGATGAATTTCTTCACCGTTTCAGGCGTCGCCGCCACGCGCTTTTCATTCGACTGGGTTTCTGCTGGAACCGCGATTAGCATGAAGAATTCTCCGGAAGATCAGCCCGTTCAACCATTACACAGTTTAAACGGTTGGTGAATTGTAGGGTTGCCCGACCATTTTACAAGCGCAATCGAACTGCGGATACTCTTCTTTACCCGCTGCAATCGCCCCCCATCCCGTTCACCCAATAACTGATATGGCTGAGAGCCTGGCGGTTGGGACTGCGGGATTTTTGAGCGGATACAGCAACGCCTTAGCATACAAGCAGCAGGCCGCATATCTGAAGCGGATGGTGGAGCCTATGCGCTGCGGGAACCTGCGATTGCTTACAATGCCCGTTTTGATGCTAAAACAGCCGCTTTAAGCATGGATAACGGGGTTTATTTTGATGAAAATACAGATGAATCAAAATGTTAGCTTGGTCCGACCCTGGCT
>JALUYG010000342.1 GCA_027013105.1 Mariprofundus sp. | reverse complement strand
GCACCTTGGCGACTTTCTCCTCGAAACGGGATTCGAGCTTGGCCCGCTCTTTGTCCATCGACTCGTGAATCTCTGCCAGACGCACGTTCACCGCGTCATCTTCCACCGACACCGCAGACAGATCACGCAGATTCAACGCTTCAATATGCGACGCATCAATCAGATCGCCCGATTTCAAGCCCTTGAATTTGGCGGCGCGCTGACCGGTCAGCAGCGTTTTCAAACGGCTGACTGCATTGGCTTCCAGGATGCGACGCTCCTCTTCCTTGTCGCCGTAAAGCTGTTCAATGGAGAGCTCCTCAATCGACTTGGCGCGATCATCCTTCTCATCGCCGCGACGCGTGAAAATCTGCACATCCACCACGACGCCCTCTTCGCCCGGCTTCACGCGCATGGAGGTGTCACGCACATCCGAGGCTTTTTCGCCGAAGATCGCACGCAGCAACTTCTCTTCCGGCGACAGTTGGGTTTCACCCTTTGGCGTAATCTTGCCGACCAGAATATCGCCCTGTTTCACTTCCGCACCGATATAGGCGATGCCGCAATCATCGAGATGGCGCAGCGCATCTTCGCCGACATTGGGTATGTCTCGGGTGATCTCTTCTTCGCCCAGTTTGGTGTCGCGAGCAACGGCTTCGAACTCTTCAATATGGATCGAGGTATAGACATCATCCTTGACCAGTTTCTCATTGATGACGATCGCATCCTCAAAGTTGTAACCGCGCCACGGCATGAATGCCACCAGCGCATTGCGGCCCAGCGCCAGCTCGCCCAGATCGGTGGACGGGCCATCCGCAATAATATCGCCTTTGGCGACCAGTTCGCCCATCTTGACCAACGGGCGCTGATTGAAGCAGGTGTTCTGGTTGGAACGGCGATATTTGAACAGACGATAAATATCCACGCCCGGCTCGCCTTCTACCTGTTCGTCGTCATGCACGCGAACCACGATGCGGCTGCCATCAACGCGCTCAACCACGCCGCCGCGACGGGCCACCTGCGAAACGCCGGAGTCGCGCGCCAGCGGCGCCTCCATGCCCGTGCCGACCAGCGGTTTCTCGGAACGCAGCAGCGGCACAGCCTGACGCTGCATGTTCGAGCCCATCAATGCGCGGTTAGCATCATCATGCTCCAGGAACGGAATCAGGCCGGCGCAGACGGAGATCACCTGAGTCGGCGACACATCCATATAGTTGATCTCGGCCGGCGTCGCCATAATGAATTCACCGCCCTGCCGACACTGCACCAGATCAGCAACAAAATTGCCCTCTTCATCGACTACGGCATTGGCCTGTGCAATAATCGGCGTGCTCTCATCAATAGCGGAGAGATACTCCACCTCATCCGTCACCTTGCCATCGACAACCTTGCGATAAGGTGATTCGATAAAGCCGAAGTCATTCACTTTGGCATAGGTGGCCAGCGAGTTGATCAGACCGATGTTCGGACCTTCAGGGGTTTCAATCGGGCACAAACGACCGTAATGTGTCGGATGCACGTCGCGCACTTCAAAACCGGCGCGTTCGCGCGACAGACCGCCGGGGCCAAGCGCAGAGAGGCGACGCTTATGCGTCACTTCGGAAAGCGGGTTGGTCTGATCCATAAACTGCGACAGCTGCGATGAACCGAAAAATTCTTTCACCGATGCGATCAACGGTTTGGCATTGACCACGTCGGACGGCATCATCTCGGTCAGGTCGCCGGAGCTCAGGCGCTCGCGGATCGCGCGCTCCATGCGCACCAGCCCGACACGAATCTGGTTTTCCAGCAGTTCGCCGACCGAACGCAGACGACGATTGCCGAGATGATCGATATCATCCACTTCGCCGATGCCATCGCGCAGCGAAAGCAGGGTGTCGAGCGTCATCAGAATATCTTCAACGCGCAACGTGCCCTGATCCAGCGGCACATCATCATTGCTGATATTAAGACGTGAATTGAGTTTCATACGACCGACGCGGGAGAGGTCGTAACGCGACTTATCATAGAACAGCGACTCGAACAGCGCACGCGCAGTCTCCACCGTTGGCGGCTCGCCAGGGCGCATCATGCGGTAAATCTCAACACGCGCTTCTTCACGCGACTGCACCATATCCAGGCGCAGGGTATCCGCCAGCCACGGGCCGCGCACAGACGGATCAATCAGTAGACAATCAAACTTCTTGATGCCGGCGCCTTGCATGGCCGAAATCGACTCCTCTGTCAGCTCCTGATTATGGTCGATCAGAATCTCGCCGCCATCAATCAGGATCGGCTCGGCGGCCACCTCGCCAACCACAGATTCAAACGGCACATCAATCCATTCAACCTCGGCTTCAGTCAGACGTTTGATGGCCAGTTTGGTAAATTTCTTACCCTCGGCGACAATTTTCTTGCCGTCAATTTTTATGGTCGACACTGCACGCGTTCCGACAAACTTGTCTGCTTCAAATTTAACCTGAATGCCCTTCTTGTAGAAACGGTAGGTTCGACGCTGATAGAAACGATCGAGAATCTCCTGCGTGGAAAGTCCCAACGCTTTGAGCAGGATGCCGCAAGGCATCTTGCGGCGCAGGTCGATGCGGAAGTTCACCTTGTCCTTGGCGTCAAATTCAAAATCCAGCCAGGAGCCGCGATAGGGAATCACACGCGCCTTGAACAGGAACTTACCGGATGCGTGAGTTTTGCCTTTATCATGATCGAAAAAGACGCCGGGAGAGCGGTGCATCTGGGATACGATGGCGCGCTCGGTGCCGTTGATAATAAATGAACCATGCTCAGTCATATTGGGGATTTCACCCATATAGACAGATTGGTCGCGCACTTCGCGCACCTTGCGATTTTTGCGGGAGTGGCCATCTGTCTCAAAAATCTTCAGGCGCAGCTTCACCTTCACCGGCAGCGCATAGGTCAGATCACGACGACGGCACTCATCGAGATCATAGCGCGGCGGGCTATACTCAAAACCTTCGAAGCCCAGCTCCGCATTGCCGGCGTAATCGCGCACCGGAAATACCGACTGAAACACTTTGTAGAGACGGGAATCGTTCATTGCTTTCCCGTAACCCATAAACTCGTGGTAAGACTCTGTCTGCAACTGCAGCATGTTGGGCATTTCAATCGGAGAATGGATCGTGCCGAAATTCTTGCGAATACGTTTCAGTGATGCTTGCTTGGCCATGATACCCTCGAACTATAAACTGATTTTCAACAATTAGTGTTGATTAAATAAAACGCGAAAAAGGCCAATCCCCGGCGGCTTTCACCTCCGGGGATTAACCTGTCGCTTTCAGGTGTAAAAACGAAACAACGGGTAAGCTTACTTCAACTCTACAGATGCGCCTGCTGCTTCCAGTTTGGCCTTGATATCTTCGGCCTCATCCTTGGTTGCGCCTTCCTTGACGTTACCCGGAGCGCCGTCAACCAGCGCCTTGGCCTCTTTCAGACCCAGACCTGTCACTTCGCGTACAGCCTTGATCACCTGAATCTTCTTGTCGCCTGCGCTGGTCAGTACAACATCAAACTCGGTCTTCTCTTCAGCTGCAGCTTCGCCGCCGGCTGCTGCAGGCCCTGCCGCCACTGCGACAGGCGCTGCTGCAGATACGCCGAACTTGTCTTCCAGCGCTGTGACCAGCTCTGAAAGTTCCAGAACGCTCATGCTTTCGATTGCTTCGATTAATTCATCTTTTGTGATTGCCATTTTTTAGCTCCTCTTGCTATAGATTTAAAGTATTAGTGATAAATGATTGCTTGCCTGCGTCAGGCGGCTTCTTTCTGATCGCGAATGGCTGCCAGCGTACGAACGAACGATGCAGGCACTTCCGCCAATGTACGGACGAATCCGGAAATCGGCGACTGCATGCTGCCCAGCATTTTAGCCAGTAACACTTCACGTGACGGCAGGCTTGCCAGCGCTTTAATGCCGGACACATCCACCATCTTGCCATCGAGAACACCACCGCGGATTTCGAGCGCTTTATGCTCTTTGGCAAAATCGGAGATGGCTTTGGCCATGCCTACCGGATCTTTACCATATGCAATCGCGACCGGGCCGGTGAACAACTCCTTTGCTGCAGTAAAGTCCGTACCTTCAGCAGCGCGGCGAGCCAAGGTATTCTTGACCACCTGCAGCGACACATCTGCGTTATGCAGACTACGGCGAAGGCTTCCCATTTCGGAAACCGTCAGACCGCGATAGTGCGTCACCACACCTGCTGTTGATTCGGACCAGGCAGCGTGAAGTTCTTCGACAACGCGTTGTTTGTCATTTTTATTCACATTTACCCCCTTGCTTTTCGACCCGCGCAAGTGAGCTTGCACTCCATCTATTGCTGGAAGGATTGCTCCAATTAAGCCTCGCGCTTTCGCGTTTTGGCTCCTGCAGTCTTGGACGGATCGTTATTTTCGACTTTCCCTCACCTATTGCGCCTGTCGGCGCATTCGGATTGGTGCAGTCGATTCTTTTGTCGGACCTGTAAGGCCCGATTATCCCAGCGTGGTTTCGTCGACGCGAACGCCGGCGCCCATTGTGGATGAGATCGACATCTTCTGCATGTAGCGCCCCTTGGCGGAAGCCGGCTTCATGCGGTTGAGTTCGGCCAGCAGCGACTCAATATTCTCATTGAGTTTGTCTGCATCAAATGAGCGCCGACCAACCGGCGCATGAATGACGCCGCCCTTATCTACACGCACTTCGATCTGACCAGCTTTAATGGCGCCGACCGCTTTGCTGACATCCATGGTCACTGTGCCGAGCTTTGGATTCGGCATCAGCCCGCGGGGGCCCAATACGCGGCCCAGACGGCCCACCTGCGCCATCATGTCCGGCGTCGCCACCACGCGATCGAAATCCATGAATCCGCCCTGCACCTTTTCCACCAGATCTTCCGCACCAACAAAATCAGCGCCTGCGGCTTTGGCCTCTTCTGCCTTCGCACCCTTGGCGAATACGGCGACACGGACGGTTTTACCTGTGCCGTTGGGCAGTGAGATGGAGCCACGCACCATCTGATCGGCATGACGCGGATCCACGCCAAGCTTGATGGCGACATCGATCGACTCATCAAATTTCGCGCCCGGTTGCGACAACACGGCATCCACGGCATCTTTTATATTGACTGCCTGCGCCGGAACGGCTGCAAGGCTTGCTTTCATACGTTTGGTTGTTTTTGCCATCGTTATCCCCTTAGCCTTCGATTTCCAGACCCATGGAACGGGCGGTGCCTTCAATAATTCTAACGCCTGCTTCTACATCGTAGCAGTTCAGGTCGGGCATTTTGGTTTCAACGATCTCACGAATCTGAGCGCTGGTGACTTTGCCGACTTTCTTCTTATTGGGTTCACCACTACCCTTCTGAAGCTTGGCTGCCTTCAGCAGCAGCACAGAGGCTGGCGGGGTTTTGATCACAAAATCGAATGAGCGATCCGCATAGACGCTGATGACAACCGGCAGCGTCAGGCCTTTTTCCATCTCCTGAGTCTTGGCGTTGAACGCCTTGCAAAACTCCATGATGTTCACGCCGGCCTGACCCAGCGCCGGGCCGACTGGCGGTGCAGGGTTTGCAGAGCCCGCAGGCACCTGCAACTTGACAATTTTATCTAGTTTTTTAGCCATTATTATCTCCAACCGGTTGCGGGCTTCATGCCTTTCACCTTTATTCGCAGTCAGTATCCCTGATGCTGCTTCCACGCATTGGTGGTGACCCCCGACATCCGTGTCGGAGCTTTGTAATCAGGATAAAGGCCAGCCTCTATCCTTTTTCAACCTGTATATAATCCAGTTCAACCGGCGTCGGACGCCCGAAGATCGAGACGCTCACCTTGAGCTTGGCCTTATCTTCCATCACCTCTTCAACCACGCCGTTAAAGGATGCGAAAGGCCCGTCGATCACGCGGACAGCTTCGCCCACCTCGAACATCACCTTCGGTTTCGGCCGCTCAATGCCTTCTTCTATCTGGTGCAGCAGCGCATCAACCTCATGCTGCGGCATCGGGCGAGGCTTGCCGCCGGAGCCGAGAAAATCGCTTACTTGACGCGTGTCTTTCACCACGTGCCAGGTTTCATCGTTCATCTCCATCTGAACAAGCACATAGCCTGGAAAAAACTTGCGTTGGGAGGTGACTTTCTGGCCGCCTTTGAGTTCGACCACATCTTCGCGCGGCACCATAATTTCGCCGAACTTGTCGCTCAGCCCTGCTCGCTCGATATTTTCCCGCAGCATCTTCTCCACTTTATCTTCAAAGTTGGAATAAACCTGCACCGCATACCATTGCATCGCCATCAGATCACCTTCTGCACAAGCCAGCTCAGGCTTGAATCGATCAGCCACAAAAAGAAGGCGATAAACAGCACCATGACAAACACCATCAGCGTCGCCTGCATCGTCTCCTTGCGCTCAGGCCACGTCACCTTTTTGGTTTCGACCTTCACCTCATTCATGAATTTCCGCATATCTGTGACACGACTCATACATGAGCTCCTTTAATCATACACACTTAAGCATGCTTACTGGCAGGCCAGGAGGGACTCGAACCCCCAACCCCCGGTTTTGGAAACCGGTGCTCTGCCAATTGAGCTACTGGCCTATCGGGCTTATTTGCCGATCTTTGTTTCCTTGTGCGCGGTATGTTTACGACAAGAGCTGCAGTATTTATTCAACACCAGTTTATCAGTCATCGTACGTTTGTTTTTGTCCGTCGTGTAATTGCGGCGTTTGCACTCTTCACACGCCAAAGCAAGCAGTTCACGCATTTTCTATTCTCCAGTGACGGCAAAGCGGCAGCAGGTAAAACCTGCCACCGCTGCCAGTTCTCTCAGCTTTATTTACTTACTAATATCGGTAACGACGCCAGCGCCGACCGTGCGACCGCCTTCGCGAATCGCGAAGCGCAGTTCCTTGTCCATAGCGATTGGCGTGATCAGTTCAACATCCATCGAGATGTTATCGCCAGGCATCACCATCT
>JALUYG010000341.1 GCA_027013105.1 Mariprofundus sp. | reverse complement strand
AACAAAAACTGCCCATCATCGAAGATATGGGCCTGATGTATGAGGCGACGCCGGAGATGCCGCCGATATCGGCTGATTTTGTCGATGCGAGCGAAATCGATGCGATCAGGAAGTTGCGTGCGTTGCTGGAAAGGGAAGTCATCGAATCCGCCGTGCAGCAGGGGGAGGTGGCGCGTCTCAGGCTGCTGCTGGGCGGCGAGCTGGAGCGTTTGCAAACAGTCGGCGGTGCGCAACTCCACCATATTTTGATGCAGCTTCGGGAATCCTTGTTCGGCACGCTGCCGCCAACGCTATCTCGCTTGCGTCTGTCGCTTTCGCCTTTACCGGTCGCCTTAAGCAGCCTGCCGGAGGATTTGCGTCGGCGCTGGGTGTCGCCATCGGGGCTGTACCGCATCGAGGTCGCGCCGAGTGAGGATATCGGCGATAACGACGCACTGCGCCGCTTTGTGCGCGAGGTGCAATCGATCGCGCCGCAGGCGACCGGCGCGCCGGTGTTCACTTTTGAGGCGGGCAAGGCGGTGGTGCGATCATTTCAACAGGCGTTTGCCGCTGCGCTGGCGGCCATTCTGTTGTTGTTGCTTATGATTCTGCGCAGCGTGAGAGATAGTCTGTTGATTGTCGGTCCGCTGCTGTTCGCCTTCGCACTGCTGAACGCCGTTGTGCTGATGTTGGGGGTTCCTTTTAATTTCGCCAATATTATTGCGCTGCCATTGCTGCTCGGCATGGGCGTGGACAACGGCGTCCATATGGTCAATCGCGCCCGCAATGCGATGCCGGAAAGCGGTAATCTGCTGCACACCGCCACGGCGCGCGCCGTACTTTTCAGCGCGCTGACAACCTTGTGCAGTTTTGGCGCGTTGTCCTTTTCGCCGCATGTCGGCACGGCCAGCATGGGCAAGATGTTGAGTGTCGGGGTATGCATCATTCTGGTTGGCACGCTGATCGCCCGTCCGGCTTTGTTTGCGCGTTTTAATAAGGGTAAGGCATGAAGGTTTCGCCGACCTGCGGTTCGGGCGATGATCGATGCCGAGAAGTGGGTTACGGGCAGCGGTTATTGACGGTGAAGCGCTTTGCGTACGCCGGTTTTTCTCTCGGCCTGCTGTCGTTTGTCGTGCTGCTCTCCCGCCAGGGCGTGGGCGAGATTGCCGCCGCTATCGCTGTCGCAGGCTGGCAGGTTTTTGTGGTCGCGCTTTTCCATCTGTTGCCGATACTGGCCAATACGCTGGGTTGGCAGACGCTTTTTCCACCAAGCGCAGGCCCGACGTTCGCCCGATTGCTTTATTCGCGCTGGATTGGCGAGGCGGTGAACGCACTGCTGCCGGTCGCCCAGATCGGCGGCGAGGCGGTCAAGGCGCAGCTTGTGACGGGCAAACAGTGCGGCGGAGATCAGGCGATTGCCAGCATATTCGCCGATTTAACCGTCGGTTTGTTTGCACAGACAGCGTTCACGTTTCTCGGGCTGATATTGCTGGCCAATTATTTCGGCGATAACGGACATGCCGGCGTGTTGTTTGTCTCCGCCGCCATCGCCTTGCTGTTGTTTGGCGGGTTTTATGTCGTTCAGCGTCTGGGCGCGCTTTCGAAGGTCGCCGGAAAGTTGGAAAATCTGTTCGAGGGCGGCGATGCATGGATGCGACTGAGCGGCGGTGCAAAAAAAACGGACATGGCCCTGAACGCCATTTATCGCCGCCATGCAGAGGTTTTTGTATCCGGCATGTGGCGCATGCTGGGCTGGCTGGCCGGCGTCGGTGAAGTGTGGCTGGCGTTTTATTTCATGCAGCAGCAGGTGGATTTTACGCAGGCGTTTGTTCTTGAAAGCTTAGGGCAAGCGGTTCGCGCGGCGGCCTTCTTTGTTCCCGGCGCACTCGGCGTGCAGGAGGGCGGCCTTGTACTTCTCGGTGCGATGGTGGGTATATCGCCGGAGGCCGCACTGGCCCTGTCGCTTATCAAACGTGTGCGTGAACTGACGCTCGGACTGCCCGCGCTGATCATCTGGCGCTGGCGAGCGCGCAAAAAAGACTACGATACGCCGTAGCAGGAATCTTCAAAACGCCCAAGCAGCGCATTTTCCGCGCGCCACAGGCTGACGGGATCGTCCACATCCACCCAGAAACGCCCGCTGACGTCAACCGCATGCACCTTTGCTTCGGCTGCGAGCAGCCGCACGCCGCCGCTTAAGCTGCTGTCGCCGTTTTGGCGCATGCTTTCCTCAATGGCGTCAAACAGCGCCGGTGAGGCAAGAAATACGCCGGTATCAAAACCGTTGTATGCTTTCATCCCCTTGCCGATAGCGACGACTCGCCCGTTTTCCGTGCAGACGCGGGTGACATCATCAAGGTCGACAAAGGGATTCGCCGTGTCGTGGTCCACGGCCAGTGCGATTTCGCCCCTGTCGAGACGTGTGGAGAGCAGCTTTTCAGGCACGGCCGGATCGAAAATATGATCGGTCATGGTTAGAAGAAAAGGCGCATCGAAACAGTCGCGAGCAGCCAGCACCGACATGCCGTTTTCAAAATGGTCCCAGAAATCATGGCGAATGGTGCGTACCGGAATCCCGAGGCGATCGCCAAGAACATCGAGAAACGCGCTGACAGCCTCGGCCTGATAACCGGTCACGACCGTGATGTCGTTAATGCCGACCTCCCGACAGGCGAGAATGACGCGCTCAATCAGGGCCGATCCGAAAAGCGGCGCCAACGGCTTGATATCCTGCACGGGCTGCAAGCGGCTGCCCCGGCCGGCGGCAATAATCAGGCCTTTCACCGCACAGCGCTTCGCAGCATGTTGGACGACCGGGTTTCGGGCGTCGCTTCGGCAATGAAATCTTCCATCATTTGCCACGCCTCGTCGTCTGTGAACTGGCGCGGCGGATGTTTGCAGAAGTAGGCGGAAGGTGCGTCAAGCACGCCGCCGATGTCGCGATCCAGGGCCAGTTTGGCGCAGCGGATCGAATCAATGGCCACGCCGGCCGAATTCGGCGAATCCTCGACCGAAAGGCGCAGTTCAAGATTCATCGGTACATCCCCAAACAGACGACCCTCAATGCGCAGGAAGCATATCTTGTTATCCTTTTGCCACGGCACATAGTCGCTCGGGCCGATATGGATGTTTTCATCGGCCATGCGCGAGGCGCTGACCGATTGCACAGCCTCGGTTTTCGATATTTTTTTCGAGGCCAGCCGGCGGCGGCTGAGCATATTCAGAAAATCCGTATTGCCGCCGGTGTTCAGCTGGTAGGTGCGATCCACATGCACGCCCCGTTTTCTGCACAAATCGACCAATATGCGATGGGTGATGGTCGCGCCGAGCTGGGATTTGATGTCATCGCCGATCAGCGGCAGGCCGGCTGCGGAAAAACGCGCTTCCCAGAGCGCATCGCTGGCGATAAACACCGGCATGTTATTGACCAATCCCAGCCCTGCATCAAGCGCGCACTGCGCATAAAAACGCACCGCATCTTCGGAACCGACCGGCAGGTAGTTGACCAGAATTTCCGCACCGGATTGCTTCAGTTGCGTGACGATCTCTTCCCGAGTGGCCTGCTCAGCGTCGGCGACCACAAAACTGCGTTCATCCGGGTATTCCGTCATGTGGGGAGCGACGCCGTCGAGCAGCCGTCCCATCTGCACGCGCACTCCGGAGTCCGGAATATCCGGGCAGAAAACCTGTGTGCAGTTGGGCGGCGCGAAAATGGCGCGATGCACATCCTCTCCGACCTTGCGGGCGTCCACGTCAAATGCGGCCACAACCTCGATATCGCCGGGGCGGTAGCCGCCGATCTCAGGGTGCATCAGGCCGTCGCTCTCTTCCGCCGATTGCCGCCGGTAGTAATGAATCCCCTGAATCAGGGCGCTGGCGCAATTACCGACGCCGACGACTGCTATCTTTATTCTGCTCATCGCACACCTCGTATGGTTCGGGCTCCTGTCAACGCACCACTGATGGCGCTGTATCCGGCACGGCATCCAGGCCCGCGCGGAAACTTTGCAGCGGATGCGCCAGACTATGCGATACCAGCCTTGCACAACCGATGGCGCAGCCGGCTTCGCAAGATTTATGGCAGCTGTCGGCTTTCAAGTCGACGCTGCCTGCCTGCATTAGCGGGATTAGACGGCCGGGCTGCTGGCTGCATCGCTGAATCAGACCCTCGGCGTTGATATAGAGGAACTTGAATCCGCCCAGACAATGCCATGGGCGAGAAAAATCACCGCTTAACAGGGCTTCGGCATCTTTTCGGTACAGACGCATGCCGCCCCATAGCCGGTGCCGATGCAGAAGCTCAATCAGATGCCGGCCGCCGATGGCGATGCGGCCGCCGGCGTGATGCAACAGGGAAAAACTGAAATCAAACGGCAACTCTTCAAGCAGCCGCCGGAACTCCGGATACTGAGCGGCGGTCTCATCGCTGAGTACCGTCTGCACCTTAACCGGAAAATGCGCATCACGTGCCAGCAGGCGAAGCTTCGGCATCAGGCTTTTCAGCGATTTCATGGATTTTCCATCCGGCTTCACCGAATCGACGCTGATTTGCAACATGTCCAGCCCGGCCTCGTTCAAGGCGCGAATACGCGCTTCGTTGAGCAGAAAACCGTTGCTGATGAGCACAGCCAGATTCGCGCCGCCGCGTTTGCGTTTGATGTGGCGGACCAGCGCCGGCAATTCGGGATGCAACAGCGGTTCGCCGCCAAGCAGGTCGTAAACCAGCACGCCCAGATCGTCGAGGCGGTCGATACGCTCAAGCAGCATCGTGACAGGAATCGGCGGCGCACCGGTCTGATATTCGTTGCAATAGGCGCAGGAGAGATTGCAGTCGCGGGTGACGACCAGTTGCGCATACAGCGCCTTCGCATCTGCGATACGCGATGCCGAATTGAGCAGGAAACGCAGTCTTCTGAGTGTTGTCATGCGCCCTCCGTTTGTTTCCGGCGTTGCTACATAGGTGCGCTTTCACCGCGAATTCTTACATGTCGTCTGTCCTTGCGGATAATCGCGAGAAGCAACAGGGCGAAGGCGGGTGCGCCGACTCCGGCGGCGATTACGAACCACTGCGCCTTGCCGAACAGAGCGAGGAGCAGAACCAGATAAATGAAATCACGCCGTGAGAGGGCGTCGGCCAGCCGTGTCAGGCGGTTTTTATCTCTGGCGGTGGAAACAGAAACATAGAGCGGCCCGTGCGTTTCGCGTCTGCACATCATGGTGTGGGCATAAACCAACGCGGCCGAAATCAGCGTGCCGACAACCGCGCCGATGCTCAGAAAATAGGGAGTGACGTTGCCGGAAGCCATCCCCAGGCCGATGCCCATACAGGCAAAGACGGCGATATGGACAAGATTGTCCGAGCAGAAGTCGAGCACGCCGCCGAGACGGCTGCCAGAGAATTTTAAACGCGCCAGTTCGCCGTCGCAGCCGTCGAGAATCGAGTGCAGCAGGAAGAGTAGCGCGCCTGCAATCTGCATCGGCTGCGATATGGAAAGAAAACAGGGTGCGGCGGCAAGCCCGATGAGCGTGCTGATCAGTGTCATTTGATTCGGTGAAAAGTTCGTGTTCATCAGGCGACGCGTGACAGCCAGCGAGATTCGCCGGTTGATGATGCTCGCCAGAAAGCCGTCGCTTGCTTTTCTCAGGCCCTGCAGCAGGCGCTGTTCGGCTCTGATTTTGTCATTGTTGTTGCGCATCGGCATGACCCAATCGCTCTCGGCAACGGGCCAGTCCCTGGCTTCCGACGTAAAGCCATCCGGCATGCGGCGGAGTTGCTCGGCGTTGATGTGTTGCGCCAGCAAAGCCACGGTCTCACCATGACAGATCAGCCGGGTATCGGAAGGGGCTTTTTCTGCTGCATGGAAGAAATCAGGGAAAAACAACGCATCGGCACGCAAAATAAGTACGGGATGGCGCACATCACCTTCGCTGAGCGCCTCTGACGTGACGGCATGAACATGATGCGGCAGCGAAATTCCATGCCGCGATGTAGCGTCCGGCAGGAGCAGTGTCACGGCGCTGATGCCGCTTTCGCGGGCCGCGAGAATATTGCGCACCAGCAGGGGCAGTCCGCCGATGGTTCGGACGGCATCTTTCATCTTCGCTGCAGGCAGTGGGATGAGCAGTTGCGATACCTTGCTCAAAACGGGTCGAGGTTGCCGAATCGGGATTGTTGCGGCTGAGCCCACTGATGCAAATTAAACATCGCATAGCCCAGAGATTGGCAACGGGTGATCACCCGACGTATGCGGATGCGATACATTCGTCCGTCTGCTGTGTGGCTGATTGGCTTGGAGATGGTGAACTTCACAACGCGCCTCCGTGTTCGGAAAATGGTCGCAAATGCCGTTTTTCTATTACACCCATACGAAAGATCGCTTGATGCTGAAACCGTCACCGGTTTACCAGTTGTGGAAGATAAATAGCCCCACAAATGCCCCACAAACCGTTGTCGTAGATTGTCAGTCTGGTATGATGGCTGCATGCGATTCAGTAAAAAATACCGTGTCCGTCCCAATCAGGGGGTTGCACTGGATCAGATCGATCCGGACGGGCGTGATGATGGCCTCAACAGGGAAATGGCCGAGCCTGTGATTCAATACTATGCGGAGAGGCTCAGGTCGCTGCAGTATCGGCTCTATGCCGAATCTTCGCGTAGCCTGCTGATCTGTCTGCAGGCGATGGATGCCGGCGGTAAGGATGGCACGATCCGGCATGTGCTGGGTTATATGAATCCGCAGGGGTGCCGGGTGCAGGCGTTCAAACAGCCCACTCCGGAGGAGCAGGCGCACGATTTTTTATGGCGGGCGCACCGGGCGGCGCCGGCCAGAGGCGAGGTGGTGATTTTCAATCGCTCATATTATGAAGATGTGCTGGTGACGCGCGTGCATGGCATGATCGATAAGGACGCCTGCAGACAGCGGTACCGGGCGATTCGGCAGTTTGAGCGGCACCTCGCTGATCACGGCGCCCATATT
>JALUYG010000340.1 GCA_027013105.1 Mariprofundus sp. | reverse complement strand
CGATACTGGAAACTTCTGCTTCTCCAGCGCCTGCTGCTTGTGCGGCGCCTCATTCAGCGCCGCCTGACGCATGGCATCAAGCACGCTATCGCCCAAACGCGCCATATTGAGCGGCGCGGTGGCCCAGTCGCCGTTCAGATCGTATTGCAGGTTGATGACGCCGGCAGGATGCGCCAGTCGCTTGAGCAGCAGCGGCGTTGTAAAGCCTGCGCGGGCAAGCATGGGATCGCCGGCGAACTCTCCCGGCTCGGTCAGGCCCTGCAGCAGTTGCAACTTCACCTTGCCCTGGTACGCGCCCGGCGGCTGCCTGAGATCGGCAATATGCAAACTGGCGGAGAGCCGGCCGCGAATCAGGCTCGGCATGCCGGACGCATGCATCCAGTTGCGCAGAAAAAACGGCGTAGCCTGTTCAATACCGGCATCGCCGCGAAAGCGCGGAGTACCGGACAACGGTTGCCACGCCCCTTTGAGATAGAACGGACTGCCATCCACCGCCCCCTGCATATGCAGCTGCGCCCACTGACCGGCCCCGATATTTTCTACCGTAAGCTTCACCTGCCTGGCCCAGACCGATTCGGGCTGACCGATACTGATGCGGCCATCGATCAAAGATAACCGATCGATCACGATCGCATTGCGCTGCAAAACGCCAGCCCACCAGGCCGGGCGCCCTTTTTCACCATTCGGATCGGCGAGTGAAGCGGGGGCGATTGCACCATCGGAGGCATTGCCATCCTCATGATCGCCATGCGGGGAGAGCGGATGCATTGCCGCAACATATTGCCAGCCGCTGCTCTCGATGCGCCGAACCCGCTGCGTTTCAAAACCCGGACCGACAGGCCCCAGGCGGATATCCAGTTGATCCGACTGCCAAAAATCGCCGCCATGCTCGAATCTCGCATCATGGATCGTGGCGCGGCCTGTGATCTGCCAGCCGTTATCGGCGAGGCCGGCGGTCAGGGCGAGATCGGCCGCGCCGGTCATCTTGACAGGGCTGTCGGCATCATCCTGCAATATCAGCAATGGGCGCAACCGGGCCACGGGAATCTGTCTGCCGTCCACTTTCAGGCGAGCTGAACTCCACGCTGCTGCGTCGCCGCACGTTTCCGCCCGCCCCTGCAGCCGCCATGTCGGCGCGACGCTGTCTGCATCGGGCGTCGCTGGCGCGCTCCCGGTAGATTTTGTCTGCAACAACCAGTGCAGCGGCTTGCCGACCGGGCAGCGCACTTCGCCCGCCAGTCCCGCCAGGTTCAACCGCCCTTGCAGCGTATTCAGCGCCAGCATCATATTATGCACATCAACACTGGCGGCATGGATGCGCCAGCCCGACGACATTCCGGCCAGCCAGTGGCGTTCATGAGGCATCGGCAATACCAGCCGGGAATCACGCATATCCAGGCTGGCAAATTGCACTTGCTGCGCGGCTGCATCAATAACGGCATGATGGTAACGAATTCGACTCCAGTACCATGCCGACTGAGCCCGGCTCCCGGGATCGGCATAAGTAACATCCTGCAGCACGCCCTTGTCACTGCGCACCGACCAGTTGCCGGATTTAACCTGCCAGCGCATGCGTCCATCGAGTTGGGCGGCAATCAGTTGGCGACCGCCCAGATCAGGCAATTTCTCCGCCCATGGATCGAGCGGCCAGGCGACGGCTTCGGCATCGCCATGCCAGCGGCCGCCCGAGGCGCTGGCTGAAAATCGCAGTTGATGCGCGCCGCCGGCGCTGCCAGCCTGATTGCGATACAGTTGCAAACGGCCATGCATCGACAGAGCCGGTGATTCATCGCCATCCGCCGCCGCACGCTGCCATGTCACATCGCCATCCAGATGACCGGCTATCGTTTTCAGGCGCAACGCCTGCAACAAACGCCCTGCATCCAGGCCATGCCAGTGCAGCGCGCCCTGCATCAGCCAGCCCTGCGGTAACGCTCCTCCGGCGTCGCCCCGCCGCCATGCCGCCGTATGCTGACGCCACTGCCAGGCGATATCGCCCTGTTCGGTGCGGGCCGCCCCGGTCATGCTGCGCAACGAACCTTGCAAATGCTGCCGCAGTGACAATCCGTGCAGCTTCAGCGCCGGCCTGTCGCGCCCATCACGATATAGCGCGATGTCGCCGTCGTGCAGTTGCAAGGTGACGGCCGCTTGCCAGATTTTCCCCAGCAAAACATCATGTTGCCAGACTTTGGCGTCGCCTGCATGGGTGATCTCGGCATGCAGAGCGGAAATATCCACCATGCCGATACGCGGCGCGGCGCCTGTCAGCAGTTGCGGATCGGCGCGCAGCAGAATTTGTCCGATATCGACATGATCGTCGCCACGGCGGATATGAATATCGTGCAAAATCAGCCCGTTGCGCAGCAGGTGGTAGCGCACCCGACCAATCTGCACATGCGCCCGCTTAGCCCACTCGTGCAGCAGTTGATCCGCCCGTTGCTGGGCATGCGCCTGGATGAAAAATTGCATGGCGATCGCCAGCAGCGCCAGCGTCGCCACTGCGGCCAGATACCAGCGCGCAGCAGCCGGAAACATGCCGACTGGATGATGAAAAATATGCCTGCGCTTCAGCTTATCCCCGCAATCGGATTGAACTACCGGCCGGAACGCTGCAGCTGATCGATCACCGACTGATCCTCCAGCGTGGAGGTATCCGAGGTGATCTCACGGCCGGCGGCGATATCGCGCAGCAGCCGCCGCATGATTTTTCCGGAGCGTGTTTTCGGCAAGCTATCGGCAAAACGAATCTCGTCCGGCTTGGCGATGGCGCCAATTTCATTGCCGACATGAGCGCGCAGCGCCTCCGCCAACGACTCGCTCAGCTCGCTTTTCAACACCACGAAGGCGCAGATCGCTTCACCCTTGATCTCATCAGGACGCCCCACCACGGCGGCTTCGGCGACCGCATCATGCGACACCAACGCCGATTCAATCTCCATGGTGCCAAGCCGGTGGCCGGAGACATTCAGCACATCATCGACGCGGCCCATGATCCAGATATAGCCGTTTTCGTCGCAACGCGCGCCGTCGCCGGCAAAATAGAAACGGTTGTTGAACTTTTTCCAGTAGGTGTCGACATAGCGTTTGTTATCGCCCCAGATGCCGCGCAACATCGATGGCCAGGGCTGACGAATCACCAGCAGGCCGCCGCCGTCGGGCACCAGTTTACCCTGTTCATCGACCACGGCGGCATCAATGCCTGGCAGCGGCAGCGTGGCCGAGCCCGGCGTGGTCGGCGTGGCGAACGGCAGCGGCGCAATCATGTGGCCGCCGGTCTCCGTCTGCCACCAGGTATCGACAATCGGGCAGCGCCCTTTGCCGATCACTTCATGATACCACATCCACGCTTCCGGATTAATCGGCTCGCCGACGGTGCCCAGCACGCGCAATTTCGACAGATCATGTTGCGCCGGCCAGTGATCGCCGGCCTTGATCAGGGCGCGAATGGCGGTCGGTGCGGTATAGAACACAGTGACGCCGTGATCGGCGCAGATTTTCCATAAGCGCCCCGGATCGGGATAGGTCGGCACGCCTTCATACATCAGCGTCGTGCCGCCGCATGCCAGCGGCCCGTAGACCGAATAGGTGTGGCCGGTGATCCAGCCGACATCCGCCGTACACCAGAACAGATCGCTTTCTGGCTGGAAATCGAACACCCAATGCATGGTTAGCCGAGCCCACAGCAGGTAGCCGGCAGTCGTATGCAGAATCCCTTTCGGTCTGCCGGTGGAGCCGGAGGTATAGAGAATAAACAGCGGATGTTCGGAATCCACCGGCAACGGATCGCAATGCCCGGGCTGCACGCTGAGGGCGTCATGCCAGTCGATATCGCGGCCGGCCGCCGTCGCCACCGTATTGCCGGCATGGCGCACCAGCAAGACATGCCGAATGCTCTCGCAGCCGCCGCTCAGAGCCTCATCCACTTTGGGCTTGAGCGCATGAATGCCGCCGCGACGGCCGCCGCCGTCGGCGGTAATCACCAGTTTCGCTTCGGCGTCTTCAATTCTGTCGCGCAGGGCGTGGGCGGAGAATGCGCCGAACACAACCGAATGAATGGCCCCGATGCGCGTGCAGGCCAGCATGGCGATGGCCGCTTCGGGAATCATCGGCATATAGATCACCACCCGATCGCCGGCTTCAATGCCAAGCTCGCGCATGGCATTGGCGGCGCGGCAGACATCGGCCAGCAGTTCGGCATAACTGATCCGGCGCACCGCGCCAGCTTCACCCTCCCAGATGATGGCCATGCGCTCGCCCAGGCCGGCTGCCACATGGCGATCCAGGCAGTTTTCGGAGAGATTGAGTTTGCCGCCTTCAAACCACCTGAAAAACGGCGCCCTATCCCGATTCAGCACGCGGGTGAACGGCGCATTCCACTCCAGATGCGCTCTGGCCAGTTCGCGCCAGGTCGCATCAAAATCATCGGCGAACTGGCGACGCAGATCGTGATAGGCGTCGAGAGAGGCGATATTCGCCTGCGGGCGGTGCGGCGGATCAAAGCGACGCGTTTCTTCCAACATGGTGCTAATGGATGCTGTCATATGGCTTTCCCTCCAGACTCATTGCTAGCAGGACAGGCAGACATAGACAATAGCCGCTTTCGATTATTGAGCAATAGGTTACCATGCCGCATGCAGAAAATTTGCCTGATTCATACCAGCGTCGGCACATTAGACGACGCGAAAATGGTTGCAACCGGACTGCTGCGCAACCATATCGCGGCCTGTGTGCAGATCAGCGGCCCGGGCGTCTCCATCTATCACTGGCAAGGCGAGCTGCAGCAGAGCGATGAGCGCTATCTCTCCATCAAGGCCGCATCAGCGCAGCGTCGCCATGTGATCGACTGGCTGGAGCGGCATCACCCCTATGAATTACCGGAGATTGTCTGGTCTGAATACAGCACCACCGAAGCTTACGCCGACTGGGTGCGCGCCGCCGGACAGCTCGCTGATCATCAGCCTCATGAAACAACGTAATATGATAGATACGTCAGAAGACCAATGCGCCACGCCTGACCATACCAATCGAAACAACAGGAGAGTACATGATTGAAGTAACCTTTGCCGGTGCGCTGATTGCCGGACTGCTATCTTTTCTATCGCCCTGCGTGCTGCCGCTGGTGCCCGCCTATCTCTCTTATATATCCGGCGTCTCGGTCAATGAGTTGCGCCACCAGCAGGATGGCGGCAGCGCCACGCGCCGGCATGCGCTGGCCCAGTCGCTGTGGTTCATCGCCGGCTTCAGCCTGATTTTTGTCGCGCTCGGCGCATCGGCGTCGCTGCTCGGCCAGTGGATGCTGACCCATATGGCCATCCTGGGAAAAATCGCCGGCGTCATCATCATTGTTTTCGGCTTGCATTATGCCGGCATTGTTCGTATTCCCCTGCTGATGATGGAAGCCCGCTTCGACACCGGCGGCATTAACGCCAGACACGGCATTGGCGCACTGATGCTCGGCGCGGCATTTGCATTCGGCTGGACGCCGTGCATCGGACCGATTCTCGGCGCCATTCTGGCCGTGGCCGGCGCTCAGGCCGAAATGATGCACGGCATTATGCTGCTGTCGGTCTATTCGCTCGGGCTGGCCATTCCGTTTCTGCTGGCGGCGCTGGTTACCGACAGCTTCCTGCGCTGGACGCAGCGTTTCAAATCGCATTTCGGCGTGGTTGAAAAAATCTCCGGCATACTCTTGATTCTGGTCGGTGCGCTCATCTTTTTCGGTAGTTTCAGCATGATATCGGCCTGGCTGATCAGCTGGTTTCCCGCCCTGGCCGATATTGAAGGGCTATTTTCCCAGCCATAAACCCGGCTTCAAAGCCCCGACCGATCCGCCGCGCCGTTTTTGCTGTTTTTTTTCGCTTGAACTGAGGCGGCAAAAATGATTCAATGTCATCCATGCAGAGTCATCCCCAACAGATGCTGGAAGAGCGCATCGACGCCTTAACCGAACACCTCGCCACGATTCGCAGAAATCTGGAGAAAACCATTGCGGATAACCATCGCATGCGGGAAGTTGTACGCATTGCCGAGAGCGAGCTGCGCAAACGGCGCGATCAGGTCAAGCAGTTGGAGAACGAACTGGAAAGCTTGCAGAACAGCCGTCTGGAAGCCAAAGCCAGGGTTGAGCATGCCATGGAGCAACTCGATGAACTGATTGTCGGACAAGGTGATGCGCCATGAGTCATGCCGTTGAAATCACACTGATGGGGCGTAACTTCTCCATTCTGACCGACGAAGATCCCGAGCAGGTGATCGCTTCGGCAGAACTGGTGCAGTCGCACATCGATGAGCTGAGAAACATGGGCGCATCGGTCGCTTCCGACCGGCTGCTGGCGCTGGTGTCGCTGAATCTGGCCGGTGAATTGTTGAAAAACGGCCAGTCCGGCGTAGATAATCTGGAACACTTGATTTCCAGACTGGACAATGTAGTATCACAGGCAGAGGGTTTAGCGAAAGCGCCCCTGCGTTGATCGAGTGGCAGCATGTTGCCTGAGCCGATACTTGTCGATTGGGAGCTTACCTACTTTGGCCATGCGCGTCCCCCTTTCGGGATACCTGAGGCCGAGGTGCGGCGCCCACCTCTTGTTAGAGGGTTCGACGACTATTTGCCACTACGCCAACGCGGGGGCGCCCTTTTTTGTCCTGTTGTGAATATCCGGTTTTGAATACCCTCGTCGTGAATACCCTGTTTTGAAAGCAAACGAAATCCGCTCACCTGACCAGATGCGTCATCCACCCACGAAAACAGCCCTGAGAAAAGCGGCGCTGGCCTACCGGGCCGGTTTGAGCGCGCCGCAACGCCAGCGCCTTTCCGAACAGATTATGGATCGTGTCCGCCATTACCTGCAACAGCAGCCCGAACCGGTCAGGGCGGTGTTGACGTATCGCGCCATGCCGTCCGAAGTGGACACAGGCGCGCTGTTTCAGCTGCCCGACTACCGCATATTTGCACCGGTCACCCATCATCAGGAG
>JALUYG010000339.1 GCA_027013105.1 Mariprofundus sp. | reverse complement strand
GTCAACAGCCGACTGCTTGGCTGTTGCGAATCAGAAGATCTCAACAGCCTCCATACCTTCAAACTCTCCGGGCTCGGATTCATACGGCACATCCATGAGATATGCGATGTCCGACAACGAAATATGTGGATTCAACCGGGCGACCGACTTCATGATTTTGCGTAAGTCCAGGTCGTTATCCGTAGCGTCTTGGTACATGCGTTTCACCCCCTTGGTTCATGGCCGCAAACGTAAGCAGCCACTGTGACAGGCAGATGTCACTGTTATGACATGGCGATGACATGCATAATGCGCCTGTTGCGATTAACACAAAAAAAACGGGGACGCCATTGAACGCCAACACCATCGATCTGGATCATAAGGAATACTATCTGAACCGCGACCTGAGCATGCTGGAGTTCAACCGGCGCGTGCTCGAAATGGCCTGTGATTCGCAGCTGCCGCTGCTGGAGCGCCTGCGGTTTCTCTGTATTTATACTTCCAATATGGATGAATATTTCGAGGTACGGGTGGCAATTCAGAAACACAGGCTGGCTATCGGCGCACTGGGAACAGCCGCGGACGGTCTCTCTGCAACAGATGTTCTGATCAATATTCGCGAACGCGTCGAGCAGCTGATGCACGAGCAGTACCGGTTATTGAATGACGACCTGCTGCCCGCCATGCAGCAGGAGGGCATCAGGATCATACGCCGGCCCGACTGGAGTGAAGCGCAGTGCGAATGGGTTCGTAAATTTTTCAGGCGCGAATTGCTGCCCGTGCTCACTCCGATCGGACTCGATCCGGCCCACCCGTTCCCGAGAATCCTCAACAAGATTCTCAATTTTATCGTGGCGCTGGAGGGCAAGGACGCCTTCGGACGCGAATCAAAATTCGCCATTGTGCAGGCGCCGCGTTCGCTGTCACGCGTGATCCGGCTGCCGAATGAAGTGGCCGATTCCGAGCACTGTTATGTGTTTCTCTCCTCGATCATTCACGCCCATGTCAGTGACTTTTTCCCCGGCATGAAGGTCAAATCGTGCCATCAGTTCCGTATCAGTCGCAACAGCGAACTGATCGTCCATGAAGATGAAGTGGAAGATCTCAAGCAGGCCGTGGCAGGCGAGTTGCTGGAACGCCGTTTCAGCGCCCCGGTGCGCCTGGAGGTATCCAACAAGTGCCCGGCCAAACTCTATAATTTCCTGCTGCACCAGTTCGGCCTGCAGGAGACCGATCTCTACCGCGTTGACGGCCCGGTCAATCTCTACCGTCTGGCCGCGATCTATGATGATGTGGATCGTCCCGACCTGAAATTTCCACCCTTTGAACCCGGCACGCCGGCCCGCCTGCAGAACGAAGATCAGGATATTTTCGCCACCATTCAGCAAGGCGACATCCTGCTGCATCACCCCTACCAGAGCTTTAATCCGGTGGTCGAACTGATCAACCAGGCGGCTTCCGACCCGAATGTTCTGGCCATCAAACAGACGATGTATCGGGTGGTGCCGGATTCGCCCATGGTCGATGCACTGGTGCGCGCCGCTCGCGCCAACAAGGAGGTGGTCGCCGTCATTGAATTGATGGCCCGCTTCAATGAAGAGGAAAATATCGCCCTTGCCAACCGCCTCTCCGCCGCCGGCGTGCAGGTGGTGTATGGCGTGGTAGGCTATAAAACACACGGCAAAATGCTCATGATTGTCAGGCGCGAAGGCAGAAAGCTGCGTCGTTACGTGCATCTTGGCACCGGCAACTACCACACATTCACCAGCCGTTTCTATACCGACTTCGGTTTGATCAGTTGCGATCCTGAACTGGCCGAGGATGTGCATAAACTGTTCCAGCAACTAACCGGGCTGGGCAAAGTAATACGTCTGAAGACCATGCTATCCGGGCCGTTCACGCTGCATAAGGGGTTGATCGAGCGCATTGATCGCGAAGCTGAATTCGCCCGGCAGGGCAAACCGGCGCGCATCCGGGCCAAGATGAACGGGCTGGAAGAGGTGGAAATTATCAAGGCTTTATATCGGGCCTCGCAGGCCGGCGTCAAAATCGACCTGGTGGTGCGCGGCATCTGCTGCCTGCGGCCGGGCATCGCCGGCGTATCGGATCACATCCGCGTGCGTTCGATACTCGGTCGTTTCCTCGAACATACGCGCGTATTCTGCTTTGAGAACGGCGGCGATCCCGAAGTTTTTTGCGCCAGCGCCGACTGGATGGGACGCAACCTGCTCCGACGCGTGGAGACCTGTTTTCCGATTCGGGATGCTGCGCTGCGCCGCGAAGTGATCGCGCAGGGATTGTCTCCCTACCTGGCAGATAATACCGCCACATGGCAGCTAAAAGCCGACGGCAGCTATCAGCGTGCGAAACCGCGCGGACAACAAAAAAACGCCCAGCTTACCCTGATGCAAAAGCTCGGCACGCTGCAGGAGAGTTGATGCGTATTGTATTCGCCGGCACGCCCGGTTTTTCCGTTGCCTGTCTGGATGCTCTGATACAGGCCGATGGCGTTGATGTGGTCGGGGTTGTTTCGCAACCCGATCGCAAATCGGGGCGCGGCATGAAACTGACCCCTTCCGCCGTTAAACAGGCGGCGCTGGATGCCGGCATCGATGTGATCACGCCGGCCAGCCTGCGCGATAATCCCGAGGCGCTGGCCTGGCTGAACGATAAACAGGCCGATCTGCTGGTGGTGGTCGCCTTCGGCATGATTCTGCCCGGAGCGTGGCTGGATGCGGCCCGCATTGCCGCCGTGAATGTGCACGCCTCGCTGCTGCCGCGCTGGCGCGGCGCAGCGCCCATCGAGCGCAGCCTGCTGGCCGGCGATAGGGAAACCGGCGTCTGCATCATGCAGATGGAAGAGGGGCTCGATACCGGCGGCGTGTACGCCCGGCGAACACTGGAGATCAGCGACCACGCCACCGGCGCCGATTTATGGCATGCACTGGCCCCGATGGGGGCGGAACTGCTGACTGACACGCTGCCGAAGATTGCCGCCGGCCTGCAGCCCGAACCGCAGCCGCAGCAGGGCGTCACCTATGCCCATAAAATCCGCAATGAGGAGCGCATCATCAACTGGGATCGCAGCGCCGCCGAAATCGACCGGCTGGTGCGCTGCTTCTCGCCGCGACCCGGCGTACGCAGCCGCTGCAAGGGCAAATGGCTGAAACTGATCGCCGGCAAGCCCCTGCCGGCCATGCACCGGCGCGACTCAGGCGCAGTGCTGGCAACCGACGACGGGCTGGATATCGCCTGCGGCGACGCTTCGATCTATCGCATTACGGAATTACAACCGGAAGGTAAAAAAGCGATGCCCGCCACCGACTTCCTCAGAGGCGCACAGCTGGACGCAACCACCTATCTCGGAACATAATACAAATTGCGGAACCATGGATGCTCGCTTGCTTACCAGCCCAAAGTTCATACAGTCACTGCCGGCTGAGGTTCTATTAGAGATGCAAGAGCAATACGATATGATCATTATCGGGGCCGGGATATCCGGGCTGGCGATGGCGCATGCGGCGAAACAGGCCGGCATGCAGGCGCTGGTGCTGGAGAAGGAGAGCCGCGCGGGCGGATGTCTCCATTCGCAGCCCGTGCCCGATGAACAATCGCCCTTCTGGCTTGAGATGGGCACGCATACCTGCTTCAACTCCTATGGCCGGCTACTGAAGCTATTAGATGCGCTGGGGCTGAAGGAAGAGATGCGGGGACGTGAAAAACTGCGTTATCGTCTGTTGACCAAACAGGTAGCGGGCGACAGCCAACTGGCGTCGATTCCATCGCAATTGCACTGGTTCGAACTGATCACCCATGCCTGGCGGCTGTTGTCACTCGATAAGGCGGGCAAGTCGATTGCCGATTACTACGGCGCGCTGGTCGGTCCTGATAATTACCGCGATCTGTTCCGCCACGCCTTTAATGCGGTGAGCTGCCAGCAGGCCGACGACATGCCGGCCGATATGCTGTTTCGCAAACGCCCGCGCGACAAATCGGTGATGCGCAGCTACACCTTTGATGACGGCCTGAGCCGGATGATTACAGCGCTGACAGACAGGCTGGAACTGCGCACAGGCCAGAACATCCACGCCATCCACGCCCATGCCGACGGCTATGTCGTGGAAACAGAGAATAACACATTCCCTTGCAACAAGCTGGTCTGCGCCACGCCGGCGCCGGCGGCGTCGAGGCTGCTCAAAAGGGCGCACCCGGAAATCGCAGCGCAACTGGCGTGGATCAATGAAGTGGAGATTGAATCGGTCGCCATCGTGGTGGAAAAGAGCGCCCTGCCACTGCCGGCGACGGCGGGGATCATCGCTGTGGATGGCGATTTCTATTCGGCTGTCTCGCGCGATTTTGTGGCCCATCCGCATCTGCGCGGGTTCACCTTCCACTTTAAACCGGGCCTGCTCAACGATGCGGAAAAAGAGGCGCGTATCTGCAAGATTTTGAAGATCGAGAAGGCTGATCTGCTCTATGTTTTCAACAAAACCAACCGCCTGCCCGCCCCGGATATGGGGCACCACCACCTTATCGAGGAACTGGATGCGCTGCTGGTCGATCAGTCGCTGGGCCTTGTCGGCAACTATTTCAACGGCGTCGCGGTGGAGGATTGCCTGGAACGGGTGGACATGGAGTTCGCCCGACTGTCGGCATAGAAGGCCAGCAACCCATGCAGGACAACGGCGGAAGACATCGCTATCATTATCGCGTTGGAACAAAGAAGGAGGTGCATATGCGCTGGCAACGACATAAAAATATGGTATGGATATTGGGCCTGATGATCGGGCTGCTGACAGTTTCAAATGCTGAGGCGGCCAGCAAGACCGAAATCGACGCCAAGGTAAAAGCCACGCTGACCACATTTTATTCAGAAGTGAGTTCCGGTCGGGAACTGGCCCGCAAGGCGTCCGCCATTCTGGTGTTCCCGGAAGTGTTCAAGGCCGGACTGCTTGTGGGCGGCGAATATGGCGAAGGCGCGATGCTTGAGCATGGTAAAACAACCGGCTACTACAGCACGGCCTCCGCGTCGGTCGGATTGCAACTGGGAGCGCAGATGAAATCCCAGATCATCATGTTCATGACCCGCAGCGCGCTGAAAAAATTCAAGGCCAGCAAAGGGTGGAAGGCCGGCGTTGACGGCAGCGTGGCGCTGGTGACTGTCGGCGCGGGCGGAGATATTGACAGCAACACCATTAAAGACCCGATTATCGGCTTTATCTTTTCCAACAAAGGGTTGATGTACAACCTCACATTCGAGGGCTCAAAAATCACCCGGCTGCACAAGTAGCGGCGCGGCCTTAGTTTCGACATGGAGACGGCGTGCGCAGCAATATGAAACTGTTGGGCAGGCTCACATTTCTTTCCGCGCGGCGGCGCTTTGAACTCTATCCGCCTTTTTTTCTGATGCGTGTGAAAGTGCTCGAACTGGCGGAAGACTGGAGCTCGGCGCGCATTCGTTTGCCCCTAAACTGGATTTCGGCCAACGCCGCCGGCAATATGTTCGGCGGTTATCAGGCCTGTCTGGCCGATCCTGTGCCGGCGCTGGCCTGCCTGAAAAAGTTCCCGGGTTATCGGGTGGCGACCAAAAAACTGGAACTCGATTTTATTCGGGTCGGCAACTCCGATTTGACGCTTCATTTTGATTTCGATGCGCAGATCGAACAGGAGATACGCCACGCTCTGCAAGAACATGACCGCGCCACGCCCTGCTTTACGATGACCTACAGGCGAGAAGATGGGCAGATATGCACCAGAATCAAAAACACTGTCGCCATCCGCCCCAAGGGATATGTCAGCAAACATGAATAGAGCTAGGATCGACTTCTACTTTGATTTTATCAGCCCCTACAGCTATCTGGCCGCCACCCGGCTGGAGGCGTTTGGCCACCGATACGGCGCTGATTTCGAATGGCTGCCAATCAATCTGCCCAGGCTGATTCAATGGTCGGACAACACGTCTCCGGCCATGATCAGGAACAAGGCGCTATATAGCATTCGGGATTTAAAACGCTGGGCAAGATTCCTCGATGTGCCGTTGACGATGCACCGGCCGGGCAGTTTCGACAGCCGGCCCGCCCTGCGCATGGCGCTGGCGCTGCAGGGCGATGAGCGCGCGCGTTTTTCGATGGCAGTGTTCAACAGCATCTGGTCCGGCGCAGTTGACCCGAAGCAGGATGACTGGCTGACGCAGGTGATGGCGCAACACCAGTTGCCTGCCATAGCGTTACCCCGGCAAGACGATGCGCTTGATACGCTCACGCGTCAGGCGCTGAATGCCGGTGCTTTCGGCGCACCGACATTTTTTCTGCATCGAAAACGGGGGCGCGCCGAGATGTTTTTCGGCGTCGATCATATGGATTTTCTGGCCCGCGCCTGCGAAGCGTTATAATTTGATGATTTCGTATAACTCATCAACGCGCTCACGGACGGGCGCGCAAATCAGCCGCTTGTTTCATCATGCAGTTGTGATGTCATACAGTCGTGATGTCTACCGCCTGCGGCACCAGCACAACATCGCCACGCTCCTGAAAATCCAGCGGGAACAACCCGCGCGGACAGGGGCCGAAGATGCACGCTCCGCTCAACGGATCAAAGCGTGCGTCGTGGGTGTGGCAGATAAGTTGCTCGCCATCATCGCTAAAAAACCGGCCCGGAATCCAGTCCAGCGGCGAGCCGGCATGCGGACAGTGGTTGCGCCATGCGCGCAGCTTGCCCTGAAAGCAGAGAAGAAACCCCTGTTCCGGAATATCCACGGGCAGCCCGTCGGTCAGCCGCATGGTCACCCGCAGTTCAAAGCAGATCGCCTGCCCCTCATCTGGCCGATCCACCTGTTGCCAGTCATGTTTATCATATCCCATGCGCCCGATTCAAACAGCGCAGAGCCCCTCCAACAAGCGATGCTCCGCACTGCGCAGCCATAGACATCTATGGCGATGAGGCTATATCCTTGCAAATTCAATGTGCGCCGGTGTTGCGCGTTTGTGCGCGATCCGGATGGTGACGCCATC
>JALUYG010000338.1 GCA_027013105.1 Mariprofundus sp. | reverse complement strand
CTTGGGCTTACCGGTACAAATCCGGCATCGACCAAACCTTTATCCACCATCATGGCAGCCTGCATGGCATTTTGGGCATAGACGAATTTATGTTTCAGGATTGACCAAAGCCCCTGCTTTTGCAGCACTGCTCTGGCTGCTTTACCAAATGGAGCCACATCGGGGTTGGCAATGGCAATGTGCCGAATGGTTGGGTTTGCAAGTACACTGATATCTGAAATCACTTGTTTACCAAGCTTCACGCCAAGGTAACCCTGACCGATCTTAAATTGCGCCATCGCCTTGTGCTGCTGCATCAATAATACTGGTCTCTCCTGATCCGCCGCAATAAACAGATCAAACGGTGCGCCCTGCATAATCTGATTATACAACCGCCCGGTGGAGCCCGGAACCAGCCGAACCGTGACATGATACTCTTTTTCAAATGCTTCAGCCTTTTGCTGCATCGCCGGATACAAACTCGAAGCCACCGCCACTGTCAGCGTCTCAGCCGCAAATGCAGGGGCAGGTAAAAAACAAAAGATCATTAGCCACAGATGAACGCAGATAAACGCAGATAAAACCTTTATTGCAGATTTTGCCTTATATCTGTGTTCATCTGTGTTCATCCGTGACTGAAAATGCATGTTAGCCGCCGATGTGAATCATGGAGCGTTTTTCGGTTTCGGCATCGAAATCATACTGACCGATCTCCGGTTTGATCATAGCCGAGCGTAAAAACACGGCGCGGATATCATCATCGCTGCCGCCACTACGGATCAGGTCGCGCAAGTTCAGTTGATGATCGGCAGGCAGGCATGAACGCAGACCGCCATCAGCGGTCAAACGCAGGCGGTTACACCCTTCGCAGAAGCGTTCGGACATCGGCATAATAAATCCCACTTCGCCCGAACCATTTTTCAATGGCAGATAACGCGCCGCTGTATTGCCAGTTTCTAACGCTGCATCCACATCGACGCGCGCACGCACATCTTCGCGCTGCAACACCTCATCAATGGAAATATAATGTTGCTCCCAATCCATGCCCTGCTTCATCGGCATCAGTTCAATAAAGCGAATCGTGGCATGGTTGGCCGCCGCAAAATCAATCAGCTCGGCTACCTCTGAATGTCCATCACCGGCATTGATACCGCGCATCAATACCGTATTTAATTTAATCGGCAACAGCCCTGCTGCTTTGGCTGCTTCGATACCTGCCAATACCGGTGCCAGTTCACCACCCGTCAATTTACGAAAACGTAAACTATGCAGACTGTCGATACTAATATTGATACGACCCAGCCCCGCCGATACCAGGTCATGGGCGTATTTCCCCAACAGCGTGGCATTGGTGGTCATACTCAAATCGGTGATACCGGGAATATTGGCCAGCTTTTCCACCAATAGCGGCAAATCGCGACGCACCAGCGGTTCACCGCCGGTCAGGCGCAACTTCGTCACGCCTAAACCTGCCGCCACGCGGACAATGCGTTCAATCTCTTCATAACGCAAAATCTGCGCATGGCTTTCCGCCCTGTACGCATCCGGCGCAGGACGACAATAATCACAGCGCATATTGCAACGGTCCGTCACAGAAATACGCAAGTATGTCAGCTTGCGGCCAAAGCGATCCTGCAATTGCTCAGGCTGGCGCGGGTAAAAAGTGACAGGTGTCAGGCTCATATGTTCGACAGTAACCATTTCATCTCCGGCACGCACGAACCACAGCCGGTGCCGGCCATCGTGCAGGCCTTGAGCGCGTCGATGGAATCCGAGCCATCGCGGATGGCAGCCTTGAGTTCCAGCTCTCCAACATTGTTACAGGCGCAGATGATTTTTCCTTTGCTGTCTTCCTTATTGATCGGGCCGCCGGGCGCCAACAGATACGGGCGCAGTTCGCCGACATCGCGACCTTCCAGCATCAGTTTCCTTAACCATTGGGCCTCAACAATATCGCCGCCAACCCAGCGCACCGCCATCAAACGCCCATCTTCCAGCCATGCTTTACGGTTAATGCCATGTTTTCGATCCGAATAGGTGAGCGTTTCGATGCTCCTGCCCTGCTCCAACATCTGATCCAGGCGCTTATATTTGGTTTCCTCCAGCGCTTTGGTGCAGGCCAGATCCACCGAGGTGACCGGATGGTCGCTACCGGCGCAGGAGACCACGCCATAGGTGTAGCCCTCAATCATCTGCCTGCCCAGCTCCAGTTTTGAGCCGGCCATCAGCATCACGCCGCGCCACGCCGGTTCAAAACGCTCCACCTGAACCGCCGTATGCTTGAACTCCGGCTGTTTGGATACCGGATCCACAGATGCACGCGTCAGACTGTTCGCGCGCCCCTTTCGCGCCGTCATCCTGCCCCAGTGCATCGGCAGAAAAAGCATGTCGGGCCGTATATCCCGACTAAGCGTTGCCGGCGCAATCACCTCCCCCCGCCGGGAGATCACACGCACCAGATCCTCTTCATTGATCGCATATTGCGCAGCCAAGTCCGGATGAATTTGCAAGCGAGGCAGCGGCAGGTGCTGCATCAGCGATGGCACCTGACCGGTCTTGGTCATGGTATGCCACTGATCGCGTATGCGCCCGGTGGTAAGCGACAGCGGATATGCATCATCGGTCGGCTCTGCTACCGCTCTGTAGGTCATATCGACAAAGCGCGCCCTGGCATCATGCGTCTCAAAGCGACCATCCGCATAGAGCCGTTTTTCTCGATTCGGCCGCGAACCCGCCGGATAAGGCCACTGCTGCGGCCCGTATTCATCGAGAACAGCATATGAGAGGCCGCTGATATCGATATCCATATTAGCCGTGAGCGCGCAGTGCTCGCGAAACACGTCTTCACTCTTTTCGTATGCAAATGCGGACTGCCAGTCTCGACCCAGACGCCGCCCCAGACGAAGCGCAAAATCCGTGGTAATTTTCCAGTCCGGATGAGCCAGGCCGGGCGCCGGCAACGCCTGCTGCAGATGGGTAATGCAGCGCTCCGAATTGGTCACGCAGCCCTCTTTTTCAGCCCATCCGGCAGCCGGAAACAGGACATGGGCGAAGCGGGTCGTATCGGTAGGGTGATAGGCGTCGGAAACCATCACCAGTTCGGCTTTTTTCAGCGCAGACTCAGCGCGTTTGGCATCGGGCAGGGAGACCATCGGATTGGTACAGGCGATCCACACCGCTTTTACCTTGCCGCACTCGATCGCATCAAACAGCTCGGTTGCCGTCAGCCCCGGTTTTTCAGAGATAGTATCGACATCCCAAAATCGAGCCACCTCCTGCCGGTGCGCCGGATTGGTGTAATCGCGATGCGCCGCCAGCATATTGGCCAGTCCGCCCACCTCTCGGCCGCCCATGGCATTGGACTGCCCGGTCAGCGAGAACGGCCCGCAGCCGGGCCGGCCGACCTGCCCCGTGGCCAGATGCAGATTGATTAAGGCGTTGCTCTTATCCGTACCCGATGTCGATTGATTCATGCCCTGACACCAGAATGACATAGTTCTGTTTTCAGCGAACCACAGCGACGCCTTGACGATATCCGACGCATCCAGACCGCATATTTCTGCCGCCCTGCGCGGCGTCATCGACTCCACCTGCGTTCGTATGGCATCGAAACCCGCCGTATGTTCGGCGATATAATCCGCATCGATCAAACCTTCCCAGATCATCACATTGAGCATCGCCTGCAGTAACGGCACATCGGCGCCCGGCCTGATCGGCAAATAAAGATCGGCAATCGAGCAGGAGTCGGTGCGGCGCGGATCAGCAACCACAACCTTCAGATCAGGGTTGGCTTCTTTGGCCGCTTCCATGCGGCGGAAGACAATCGGATGCGCATAAGCCGGATTGGCCCCGATAATAAAAAAGGATTCCGCCAGTTCGATATCCGCATAGCAGCCCGGCGGGCCATCGGCGCCGAATGCGCGCTTGTAGCCGGCGACAGCAGAGGACATACACAGACGTGAATTGGTATCGACGTTATTGCTGCCGATAAAACCTTTCATCAGTTTGTTAAACACATAGTAATCTTCGGTGAGCAATTGCCCCGATATATAAAACGCCACGGCTTCGGGCCCATGCTCACGAATAATTTCAGCGAACTTCCGGGCGCCATGATCGAGCGCCGTATCCCAATCCACCGGTGCAAACGGCGCCTTCAGCGATGTGCGCAGTTTCGGGCGCAACAGACGGTCTTCCGTGCGCACAGTATGATGCAGTTCACGCCCCTTCGAGCAGAGCATGCCGTGGTTGGTGGGATGATTCTCATCGCCGCTTAGCGAGACAATACGCTGACCATCGGTCTCCAACCGAATCCCGCAACCCGTGCCGCAATAAGAGCAGACGCTATTTACTGTTCGAGTCATTCCAACTCCTGAGTTTTATACATAAAAACTATTTCACCACGAAGGACACGAAGAAAAAATGCGCAGGCAAACTCCATCTGAATACCCAACAGGTTAAATCTTTGTGCTCTTCGTGTCCTTCGTGGTAAATGCTTACAGGCTTAAAAACACCTGACCGTTTTCGATTTTCACCGGAAAGGTTTTGACACAGCCTTCGTCAGGGGCTGCGACCTGGCCATCATCGAGATGAATACGCCAGTTGTGTAACGGGCAGAGAATATCATCGCCCGACACAATACCTTCAGCCAGTGGCCCCTGCTTGTGCGGGCAGCGATTTTCGACTGCTTTGACACGATCGTCGGTCAGACGAAACAGCGCGATCATGGTTTCACCGGCATTCACTGTCCGCGCCTGCGAAGGCGGGATTTCATCCAGTTTGCACACTTCAATCCAGTTCATCTCCGTCACCTTGCTCATTTACGCTTCCACCCTTACCGGAATATCAATCGGGGTATATTCCGTAAATTTCACTGCGCGCTGTTTGGCTGCATCATTGATGCGCTCCACCCATGGATCGCTCTCCTGAGTGGCCAGATACTGATGCAAGCGTTGCACCAGCGCCTTGCGGTTTTCCACATCATCCACCACGACCGCCTTGATTTTTTCCAGTCCGACCCGCTGCTGCCACGGGGCACAGCGTTCGTTATGACGTCCGGTTTCACGGTACTGCTGCAGATAGGCCTTGACGATCTCTTCCACCTCTTCGGCTGTTTCGACAATGCAGAGCAGCTCGGTCGCCACCACATGCACGCCGCCGTTGCCGCCGCAATGGATCTCCCAGCCGCCATCGACACCGACAATACCAATATCCTTGATGGTCGCTTCGGCGCAATTACGCGGGCAACCAGAGACCGCCAGCTTCACCTTGGCCGGAAACCAGGTGCGCTCCAACTCTTTCTCCAGATGAATACCGAGCGCCGTCGAATTCTGCGTGCCGAAACGGCACCACTCGGAACCGACACAGGTTTTCACTGTGCGCAACGCCTTGCCGTAGGCGTAGCCGGACGGCATATCGAGATCTTTCCACATCGCTGTCAGATCCTCTTTTTTCACGCCGAGCAGATCGATGCGCTGGCCGCCGGTAATCTTCACCGTCGGCACATCATATTTCTTCGCCACCGTAGCGATTTTGATCAAATCATCCGGCGTGGTTTCGCCGCCATAGATACGCGGAATGACAGAAAAGGTGCCGTCTTTCTGAATATTCGCATGCATCTTTTCATTGGCGATACGGCTGCTGCGATCGTCTTCGGCATCTTCCGGCCAGATCATCGTGACATAGTAATTGATAGCCGGACGGCAGACATGGCACCCCTCTCCTTCCCAATCCAGCACATTCATCACTTCACGCACATGGGTCAGCTTCTTGTTGCGAATCTGCTCCTTGACCTGTTCGTGGTTCAGCTCCGTACAGGCGCAGATCGGCTCATGATCGGACTCTACAAATGCCGTACCGAGGGTGGAGGCCAGCAGCTGATCGACCAGCCCGGCGCAGCCGCCGCAGGAGCCGGCCGCCTTGGTGCAACCGGTGATCTCTTTGCGGGTTGTTAACCCTTCAGTGACGATGGCATCGACAATCTGTTTCTTGCTGACGCCGTTACAACCGCAGACGATGGTTTCATCATCCATCTGGGCCGCCTGATCGAGCCCCGAATGGCCGGAATCACCCAGTCCGGAAGCTGAGAACAGCAGCGTGGAACGCAGCTCGGAAACATCCTTGCCATCCTGCATCCACTGAAAGAAGGTCGGCCCGTCGGCGGTATCGCCGAACATCACCACGCCTTTGATTTTATCGTCTTCCAGCACCATCTTTTTATAGACGCCGCCGACCTTATCCATCAGCTCGATCACATCCGCGCCGGGCGTGCCCATGAAATCACCAGCCGAGAACACATCGACGCCGGAGATCTTCAGCTTGGTGGAGACCACCGAGCCTTCATAGGTTTTCAAACCCTGACCGGTGATCATATAGGCCAGCGTCTTGGCCTGCTCAAACAGCGGCGCGACTAAACCATAGGCAATGCCGCGATGCTCGGCGCATTCGCCGACCGAATAGACTGACGGGTCGGTAACCGTCTGCATATAATCGTTGACCACGATGCCGCGATTGCAGAACAGCCCGCAATCCTTGGCCAGCGCCATGTTCGGGCGAATGCCCACAGCCATAATCAGCAGATCGCAATCAAGCCGGGAGCCATCCTTGAATTTCAGGCCGCTGACCCGCTCATCGCCCAGCACTTCCGTCGTCAGCGTCGAGACCTTGAATTTCATCCCCTGCTTTTCCAGTTCGGAGCGCAGCATCTCGCCAGCCACCGAATCGAGCTGCATATTCATCAGCGTCGCCTGATCGTGAATCACCGTCACATCCATACCCAGATGCAACAGCCCCTTGGCCGCTTCCAGACCCAGCAAACCACCACCGATCACGGCTGCTTTCTTGTAAGTTTTGGCCGCTTCAACCATGGCATCGCAGTCATCGATATCGCGGAAGGCCATCACGCCCTCTTTATCATGGCCCGGAATCGGAATAATGAACGGATTGGAACCGGTGGCGATAATCAGGTTATCGTATTCAACCTCAGTGCCATCTTCCGCCACCACCTTGCGATAGCCGCGCTGAATCTCCCTGATTCGCTTGCCCAGATGCAGGGTGATGCCGTGATCGGCGTACCACTGCTCATCATTGAGGATAATATCATCAATCGTGGTGTCACCAGCCAGCACCGGAGAAAGCATGATGCGGTTATAGTTGGGATATTTTTCTGCACCGAAGATGGTAATATCGAACATATCCGGGTTGGCTTCGAGGATCTCCTCAACCGCACGCACGCCCGCCATGCCATTACCAATCATCACCAGCTTTTTCTTTTCGCTCATTTTCACCTCGTCAGGAAAACAGATTACATTCATGTTACCCCGAATAAAGCAACCTCGGTGCCATCCGGAATACTGAATATTCCCCCCAAATTCATGGGATGACACCGTCGCAAATGCCTTTTTAATAGGCACCTATGCATATTATTTAGCCATTGATTCATGTCGCCCCACAAACAATTGGGAGTATTGTTAGCCTCATGGTCAACACAGTGCTTGGCCGTGCCTTTGCTTTCACAAGCCATGTAATTGGCGACCACTGGAGGTGCGGCTTTAGCCGCGCATGTTTGCAACCATGAATCAAACCTTGCGCGGCTAAAGCCGCACCTCTCTGACTTTATACGCATCCATAACCACAGGAGAGCATCACCATGAGTACACCCACAATGAGGGAAAATTTCCTCTCATTCAAAAGCCGCGCAAAGATTTTGCACACCACATGGCTGGCTTTTTTCATCACCTTTCTGGTCTGGTTCAGCCATGCGCCTCTGCTGGTCGCCATTCAGGCCTCAATGGGGCTGTCTGATCAACAGATTAAAACGCTGCTGATTCTGAATGTGGCGCTAACCATACCGGCGCGCATTATCACCGGCATGCTGGTGGATCACTTCGGCCCCCGAAAAATGTATTCGGCCATGCTACTGCTGACAGCCCTGCTCTGCTTCGCATTCGCCATGGCGACAACCTTTGAGGCGCTGGCGCTGACCCGCTTCCTGCTCGGCTTTGTCGGCGCCGGCTTTGTCATCGGCATCCGCATGATCAGCGAATGGTATCCGGCCAAGCAGGTGGGACTGGCGGAAGGTATCTACAAAGGCCTGGGCAATGTCGGCTCTGCCGCAGCTGCCGTTTCCCTGCCGACCATCGCCATGCTCATCGGCGGCGAAGAGAGCTGGCGTTATGCGACCGCCATCACAGGCGTCATTGCGCTCATTTATGCCGCCGTCTACTACTTCTCCGTTTCCGACACGCCGGCCGGCTCCACCTACTTTCGCCCAAATAAATCCGGCGGTCTGGAAGTCTCCAGCAAAAAGGACTATTTCTTCTACCTGATCATGAACATTCCGATGTTTCTGGCCATGGCCGTGCTGACCTGGAAAGTCACTGGTCTTGGACTGATCAGCGAACACGCCGCCTATGTGGCGTACGCCATATTGTTCGCCATCTACTGCCTGCAAGCCAGCCAGATCCATAAGGTCAACCGGGAGATATTTATCAAACCCGTGCCTGAAATCCATCGCTACAAATTCAAGCAGGTCGCCATTCTGAGCGTGGCTTACGCCGTCACCTTCGGCACCGAGCTCTCGGTAGTCTCCATGTTGCCGCTGTTTTTCAAGGAAACATTCATGCTACCTGTGGCCATGGCCGGGGTTTTCGGAGCCTGCTTTGCCGCAACCGATGTTGTCTCCTGCCCATCGGGCGGCTTTATCAGCGATAAATTCGGACGCAAGCGCTCTCTGGTGCTGCTGTTGGCAGGTGCGGCAGTCGGATTCTTCGGCATGTCCCAAATCACCGGCAACTGGCCGATTAGCCTGGCTGTGGCGGTGATGATGTTATCTTCGCTCTGCCTGGGGGCTGCGGCGGGTTGCGTATTCGCACTGGTGCCGCTGATCAAACGCCGCTTGACCGGCCAGATCGCCGGCTTGGTCGGCGCATACGGCAATATTGGCGCAGTGCTGTTTCTGACTGTCTTTTCGCTGGTATCTGCCGATCAGTTTTTCATGGTCATTGCCGGCGGCATCGCCTTCGCCGCCATATGCGCCATGCTGCTGGATGAACCCAAAGGCGTGATGGTGGAGGTGCTTCCCGATGGCACCATCGAACGGATCGAGATTCATTAATATTGACAGCCACGGATCAACGCAGGTGCACAGGTAAAACCCATGATAAATATCTGTGTTCATCTGTGCCCATCTGTGGCTAAATAACTCCTATGAGCAACAGACTGATTGTTGAAGCGGGGCAGTGTTCGCGGGCGGGCGTAAAAGCGCAGAATGAGGATTGCTGCGGCATCCGTATTCCTGAAGGCATGGAACTGACTCATAAAGGCATTGTCGCCGTAACTGCTGATGGCGTCGGCTCCAGCGAGGCCGGTCGTGAAGCCAGCGAATACTGCGTGCAGGGGTTCATCAGCGATTACATGAGCACGCCGCAATCATGGAGCGTTGAAACGGCCGGCGATCGCATGATCCGCTCGCTCAATTCATGGTTGTATAATCAGGGCCAGCGCCGTTACGCCTCCGCGCTGAGTCTGGCTTCAACGCTGGCTGCACTGGTGTTGAAATCGACCACGGCGCATATTTTTCATGTCGGCGATTCACGCATCTATCTGATTCGCCAGGGTGAGATACGCCGACTGACCAAAGACCATCGTCTGATTGTCGATCGCAACAAGAGCTATCTGGCCCGCGCCATGGGCGGCGAACATACGGTCAACTACGATTACGCCAAACAGGCCATGGCCGTCGATGATCTGTTTCTGCTCACCACCGATGGCGTGCATGAGTTTCTGAGTGATGCAGCAATCAAAACGCTGGCGCTGGCATCCGATGCCGAAAGCGCCGCCGAAGCGATTGTCGATGCCGCGCTTGCCGCAGGCAGCAATGATAATCTGACCTGCCAGGTTCTGCGTATCCAGCAACTCCCCAACCAGAGTGAGGATGAATATTACCGCCAGCTGACCGAACTGCCCTTCCCGCCGCCGCTGCAGGCCGGCATGGTGCTCGATGGCTATCGCATCATCAGGGAACTGCACGCCAGCGTCACCATTCAGCTCTATCTGGCCGAAGATATCGACAACGGCGACACCGTGGTGCTTAAAACGCCTTCGGTGAATTTCGAGGATGATCCGGCCTATATCGATAAGTTCCTGCATGAAGTCTGGGTCGGCCGGCGCATTGATAGCCCGCATGTATTCAAGGTTCACCACCTCAAACGCAAGCGTAGCTGCATCTATTATGTCACCGAATTTCTCGAAGGGCGTTCACTGGCGCAGTGGATACTGGATAACCCCGAACCCGATCTGGATGATGTGCGCCGCATTGTCGATCAGATTATCAAGGGCTTACGCGCCTTTCACCGCCGCGAAATGGTGCATCAGGATATCAAACCCGAAAACATCATGATCGATAAACACGGCGCCATCAAAATCATCGATTTCGGCTCGACGCAGGTGGCCGGTCTGAAAGAGATTTACACGCCGATCGAGCAGCAGCACATCGAAGGCACGGCCAACTATATTGCGCCGGAACTGTTCGATGGCTTCGAGGGTACGCCCAAAAGCGACCAGTTTTCGCTCGGGGTAACCGTTTACGAAATGCTATCCGGCGGCCATTTTCCCTACGGTAAGCTGGAGTCCGCCAAACGCCGAAAAAGTTACAACTACGTATCGGTGCGCAAATACAACCTGAATGTGCCGATCTGGATGGATGGCGCTATCCGCAAGGCTGTCGATGCCAATCCCGACAAACGCTATGAAGCGATGTCCGAATTCCTTGTCGATCTGACCACGCCCAATCCGGCCCTGATGCGCGATCACGCGCCGCTGCTGGAACGCGATCCGGTCAGCTTCTGGCGCGGGTTATCCATGATCCTGCTGGCGCTGAACCTGATACTGATCTATCTGATTGCACTATAAATCAATAATCGCCACCCAACCCGACATAGCCGGAACCAAACAGGAAAACCTTGAACCACAGAGAGCACAGAGGAGGTCAAAATCTTTATGTTTTGGTTTTCTCAGCTTTTCCTCTGTGCTCTCTATGTGCTCTGTGGTGAATATCTTTTGATTTTATAATTTTTATTTCTTGTACATTTTGCACGAGATGTTTTTCGTAAGTGGATAAACAAAACAGGGAGCGGTAAAACCGCTCCCTGCCTGTATGCAGAAGACTCCTATTCCTTATACCGGGTGGGAATATATTCTTTGGTTATCTTCTACAATTCTTTTACAATGGTTATACTGCTATCACAGGCCTTAACCCAGCACCTGCTCGCCATGCGATGTGATATCGAGCCCTTCACGTTCGGCCTCTTCGCTCACACGCAATCCGACCACCATATCGATCACCTTCAACAGCACAAAGGTGACCACGGCGCAGTAGGCGATGGTGACAGCCACCGCTTTAATCTGGACAAACACCTGACCGCCCATCGTCATGCCATCGGCCAGGCCGGCGCCGCCGAATGAGGAGGAAACAAACACGCCGGTCAGCACCGCTCCGACAATACCGCCGACGCCATGCACGCCAAAGGCGTCGAGCGAATCATCGTAGCCCAGCGCTTTCTTCATAAATGCCACCGAGCAGAAGCAGACCACGCCGGCGGCTGCGCCGATCGCCAGCGCGCCGATCGGGCCGACAAAGCCGGAGGCAGGCGTAATCGCCACCAGTCCGGCCACCGCGCCTGAACAGGCGCCCAGCAGACTGGCTTTTTTGAAGACGACTTTCTCCATCACGCTCCAGGCCAGCACTGCCATGGCAGTCGCCACCTGCGTCACCAGCATGGCCATGCCTGCCGTGCCGTCCGCCGCCAGCTCGGAACCGGCATTGAAACCGAACCAGCCGACCCACAGCAGGGCGGCGCCGATCATGGTCAGCACCAGATTGTGCGGCATCATCGCCTCTTTTGGATAACCGGTGCGTTTACCCAGCACCAGCGCGCAGACCAGACCCGCCACGCCGGCATTGATATGCACCACCGTGCCGCCGGCGAAATCGAGCGTACCCATGTCGCCGAGGAATCCGCCGCCCCAGACCCAGTGACAGATCGGCGCATAGACCGCCAGCACCCAGGCGCCGGTGAACAGCATCACCGCTGAAAATTTCATGCGCTCGGCAAAAGCGCCGATAATCAATACCGGCGTAATCACAGCGAATGTCATCTGGAAGGTGGCGAACACCGTTTCAGGAATCGTGCCGGAGAGCGTGTCGTAGCCGACGCCGGAGAAAAATGCTTTGCCGAGACCGCCAATAAAAGATGAACCCTCGCCGAAGGCCAGCGAATAACCGAGCACCACCCACAGCACGCTCATCAGCGAGGCGATGGCCAGCGACTGCATGCACATGGAGAGCACATTCTTTTTGCGCACCATGCCGCCATAGAACAGCGCCAGGCCCGGCAGCGTCATCAGCAGCACCAGTGCGGTGGAGGTGAGCATCCAGGCCGTATCGCCCGAGTTCAGTTTCGGCGCTTCTTCAGCCAGCGCCAGGCCCGGCGTCAACAGCGCCGCCGGAATCATTACACTACATTTCGTCATCATTCTTTTCACGGTTTCCCCCTTATAATGCATCCGCATCGGTCTCGCCGGTGCGAATACGAACCACTTTTTCAACATTGGAGATAAATATTTTGCCATCGCCGACCTTGCCGGAACGGGCTGCTTCGGTGATCGCCTCCACCACTTCATCCACCTGATCGGCCGCCACTACGACGGCAATCTCGGTTTTGGGCACAAAATCGACATTGTATTCGGCGCCACGATAGAGCTCGGTATGGCCTTTCTGGCGACCGTGGCCGCGCACCTCTGTCACTGTCAGCCCGGTAATGCCGGCGGCCAGCAGTTTGTCTTTTACATCATCCAGCTTGAACGGCTTGATGATGGCTCGAATCATTTTCATCTGCTTCTCCTTTTCCAAAGTTTTTTATTTGTGGCAACTTAACTATCCGGGAGGTGCGGCTTTAGCCGCGCACTGACGTGATCCTGGCGCCACTGAAATCGCACCTCCAAGCCATATCCTGGATGTGATCCCATCGTACAAGCAGTTGCCATTCTTCCACTGCATTCTGCATCAACTGGAGTGCGGCTTGGGGGGATGGATGCAGCCATCCCCCGTCGCCTTTCCGATCAGGGAGATCAGAAGCCGTATGTCATTTCAAAGGCGTAGGAAACAATATTGTTGCCGAATGGCGTGCCGTTGGGATCGGTGCCTGCTGCAGTGTTTTTATCCTGACGCACCTCAACCAATGCGCCCAGACCACCGCCGAGCGCTGCCGTGACTGCGCCGGTATAGGCGGTTGATTTACCCTGGATAGCGCGATCGAAATCGAAATAGTCGTAACGCAGGGTTGCGCCGAACATGTCGGTGAAGTCGTAATGCATCATCACCATCGCTCCGCGGCTGCGTACGCCGACCGCCTGAAAGTTCTTATTCTCATTATATTCCGCACCGATAAGAAGGTTCTCAATACCATCATAGGTCAAGTCGATATCGGTGATCGTCGAGGCGGGGTTGCCATTGACGGCAACCGTGCTGGTGTTGTTCCTGTTTTTATCCTGAATGTATGAGATGCCAATATTTAGCCCCTTAACCGGAGAGATGCCCAGTCGACCGCCAAATGTCTTCATGCCGTTGGCCTGCAGACCATTCACGTCCGTACCGTTGGTCCAGTAGGCAGTGGCGTCGATCATGCCGTATTTACCGCTCACCATGGCGCCGGTGAGGTTGGTCGGAACACCAAAATTGAACACCAGCGCATGTGAAAACTGATACATATCATTTGGATCCAGCAGTTCCCAGCCGATTGGCGCATTAAATTTACCAAAGGTGAAGGTCAGGCCATCATCACCGACTGACGGTACTGTATAGGTGATATAACCCTGCTCAAAAAGGCTATTATTAGTCACTGCGCCGCCGGCGCTGGGAAAAGCGTTCAGGTCGAAACGCAGGCCAACATTGCCTTCATGATATTCGATATCCAGTTCCACCTGGTCGAGGCCAACGCCGCGATTCTTGGTGCCGTTGGGATTGCTCAGGTTGCTGCCGGACAACGATGCATCCACAAAGCCGCTGACCTGCAGGTTGTCCAGTTTGTCTTTCAGGCTGTCTGCATCAGCCAGAGCCGGGGCAGTTATCATACCGATTCCCAGCAATGCCGCCATGGTTCTGTGTTTTATATTCATCTTCTATCTCCCTTTTTTATAGGTTAAAATATATCAGCCCGTATCACCGGGACACACAGATATATAGCAACCCATATACCAGCATGCCAATTTTTTATAAATCTAATAAAAACGGCCAGTTACAAAAAACATCAAGAAAATATGGCGCAATTATTGCCTAAATATTAGGCTTATATGCAATAATTATATGCAGATGCAAGAGGGTTGAAGCGTTACGATGCTCGCCGAGCGCTCAGATTAGCGCGAGAGTGATGGTTGGTGGGCTGTCGGCAGGTAACCGGCTCGACGGATGATCGGATCTGCAGCTTGCGAGCGCAGGAAATGGATAAAGTCGTGCACATAGGCCGGTGCGTCTTTTTTGTACAACACATACAACGAACGACGCAGCGGATAGTTCCCGCTCAGCACGCTGTTACGATCGGCGATATAACTTTTACCGCCCTGCAGCAGTGCCACGGCATGGATTCGATCATCATTGACAGCCCCGAAAGGCAGATAGGCGATGGCCTGATCGCTGGCATCCAGCAGCGTTTGTGAATCCGGGTTCGATTCGACAACGACTGCATCTGCAGTAACAGCGCCGCCGGCCAGTATATGATCCGCAAACACCTGATGGGTTCCGCTGCGGCTGACACGATCGATCACCAGAATATTCCGATCCGGACCGCCAACCGCCTGCCAGTTGCGGATCGTACCGCGATAGATGGCGGCAATGTCCGCCACCTTCAGCGCATGAATGTCGCCCCGGTGGTAGAGCGCATCGGAAACCACCACCGCCACCGCATCATAAGCAACACGCACACGTTGAACGCCCTGCGCCCGCAGGCCTGCCGCTTCAGCCGCATTCGGCTCGCGCGACATCATGCCGATGCTGGCGCGCCCGGCCAGCATCGCCGCTGCGCCAACGCCCGAACCGCCGCCAGCGACATGAATCACCACCTCGGGATGGGCCCGGCGGTAGGCTTCGGCGGCCGGCGTCATCAACGCCCGCACCGTGGTGGAGCCGACCACATCGATAATCTGGGCCTGCGCAGGCAGAGCCAGCAACGGCAGCAGCAGTATAGCAGCCAAGCAGCGGCCGAGGGTGCAAGCAAACTTCCTACGCATCATCATCCCCCATGGCCTCGTGCATGGCGTGCTTCAGGCGATCCGGCGACACAGGCTTCTGAATAAATCCGGCCAGATGCTTGCCGGTAAAGTGCTGAATGGCATCCTGTTCGTTATAGCCGCTGGAGAGCACCACCCGCACATTCGGGTTGATGCGCCTGAGTTCGCGGAAACACGCCTCGCCGCCCATCTTCGGCATGGTCAGATCCATCAGCACCACATCAATCTGATCGCGGCGTTTGCCGTAGATCTCCAGCGCCTCAACGCCGTTTTCCGCCCCGATAGCGACAAACCCCATATCTTCGAGCATCATCATGGCCGTTTCGCGCACCGTCTCCTCATCATCGACCACCAGCACCAGCCCGTGCCCTCGCCAGTGATCATCTTCAAGCTGCTGCGCCTCATCTTCGCTCAACTCGCCCGTGGCCGGAATCAGATATTTGAAGGTGGTGCCCTTGCCCGGCTCGGAATAGAGCTTCAGAGCGCCGTGGTGGCCGCGCACAATGCCGAGCACGGCGCTCATACCCAGTCCCCTGCCCGTGAACTTGGTGGTAAAGAAGGGGTCGAAAATCTTCGCCCGCGTGTCGGCGTCCATGCCGCAGCCGGTATCGCTGACTTCCACATAGGCGTAGCGGCCGGGCAGCGGATGATCGCCATAGCAGTCCAGCAGATAGGAGGCATCGGCATGCATGACGCCGGTGGTAATGGAGATCACGCCGCTCTTGCCCTCTATCGCCTCGTTGGCGTTGGTGACCAGATTCATAATCAGCTGCTGCATCTGCGCTTCGTCGGCCTCCACCAGCGGCAATCTGTCGGCCAGAGAATATTTGATCACCACGCCTTTATCGAGCGACACCTCCAGCAGATGGGTAATCTCCTCCACCATGTCCGACAGATTCAGCGGCCTGACCACAAACTTGCCCTTGCCCGAGTAGGCCAGCATCTGACGACACAGCACCGATGCGCGATCGCACGACTGCACCACCTTCTCCATCTTTTCGCGCGCATCCAGCGGATCGCTGATCACCTTGCGGGCGGCCAGCGCCGCATTGCCGAGAATGGCTGAAAGAATATTATTGAAATCGTGGGCAATGCCGCCGGCCAGCACCCCCATGCTCTCCAGCCGCTGGCTGTGCTGAATCTGCTGCTCAATTTTGTGCCGCTCATCCTCGGCTTTGCGCAGTTCGGAAATATCCCAGAATGTCACCACGCCGCCGATCAGCTCGCCATCGTCGTCAAAAACCGGATGCGACCAGTACTCCACCGGGAAGCAACTGCCGTCGCGCCGCCAGAACACTTCATCCCGATTATGCACGCGGGTCTTGTTGCGAAAGGCGCGAAAGACCCGGCAGGACTGCTCGTCGTAGGCCGTGCCATCGGCATGCGAGTGGTGGATCAGCTGATGCATGTTGCGACCCAGCAGCGCCTCCGAATCTTCAAATCCGAGCATCTGCACACAGGCGTTGTTGGCAAAGGTGCAGCGGCCATCGAGATCCATGCCGTAAATTGCTTCGGCCGTGGATTCCAGCAGCAAATTGCGCAAGGCATGCTGCTCACTCTGCTGGCGACGCTGGAAACGAACATAGCCACGGGTGATCAACCACCCGGCCAGCAGCAGCCCCGCCAGCAGCGCCAGAATCAGGTTGCGGGTGCGGCGGTAGTCGGCCAGCACTTCATCCAGATCGACCTCGGTGATCACGGCTGCATCGAATGCCTTGTCCCACTGCCAGACGCCGATCACCGGCACGCCGCGATAGTCGGAATACCCTTCAATATTGGAGCCGTCCGGCGCATCCAGCATGTGGGCGACGGCGTAAGTGGGATGATCGCTTCCCGGCTTTTCCACCTTCAGGTTGAGCACGCTGCTCTCATGCAGCCCAAGCCGCCCGCCGCGACGAAGCTGATCCTCAAACCGGCTGGGCGTGAGCATGCGCCCCTGCCGATCCACCAGATAGGTTTCCACCGACTGCGCGAAACGCCCCAGCATGGTGGTGCGGCCGAAATGACGCGCCCGATCCATCACCAGCCCGAGTGCGCCAGCCGCTTTGCCCCCGGCATCAAAGATCGGCGTCAGTTGCCACATCTGCACATCATCCCCGACGCGAAAAGCGTGCGAAATCAGCCCCTCGCCATCCATCACATCACCCAGCATGGCAGCAATCGCTTCCGGCGCTGCGGCGGCGTTGTCCGCCTCGCGCATGCCGGCAACAATTTTGGCATCGGGATTGAGCAGATAAAAGTCACGAAAGTGGTGCGCCACCATCCATGCCGCCAGGCTGCGCCGCAGTTCAAAACGCGCGCCGGAGCCCGCTTCACCCCTGAGCAGGCTTAGCAGTTGTGCATGGATCGGCGCATTGGAGACCAGCGAGTTGCTGGCGGAAATCATATCGGCGCTCTGCTGCTGCAAGCGTTCCGCTGTCAGTCGGTTGACACCCCACAGCGATTCGGCGGCGACTTCCAGGGTGTGATGTCGAATCTGCATCAGCGACAGCCATGTCAACACGCCGGCCAGCAGCAGGAACAGCACGGCAATCACCTTGCCGCTATGATCGGAAAAATGTGCCTGAACCCGTCGAAGCGGCATGCGCCCTCCATGGCTTTCTAATATGCAGCAACCTCAATCGATTGCCTGCTGAATATCAACCATAAGTTTTACCCAGGTATTGCAAACACCGCCCTTGTCTGCGCCGCAATCGGCGGCTCAGAAATCAGGATGCTCTGAGTTGCTCAAATCTTCCTTAGCACGCTTCTTGCTAGGTGTTGGCTAGATGCTGCCATCACAGCAGCGCTGAACTGACAGCACAGGTGAACAGGCAGAACAGGTATTTCCGGAACCCAGGAGGTTGGTGTGGATATAGCAACAGTTATCGGCATATTAGTAGCATTCGGCCTGGTGGCCGGCGCCATCGGCGGCGGCATCGCCAGTTTTATCGATCCGCCATCCATGCTGATTGTTATTGGCGGCACGGTCGGCGTGCTACTGGTGGGCTACCCGTTGCCCAAGTGCCTCAGTGTGATCGGCGTGGTGATGAAAACCTTCATGTACAAAGTCGATAAAGGCCCCGATGTGATCGCCAAGCTGGTAGAGCTGGCCCAGACGGTGCGCAAGGATGGCATTCTGGCGCTGGAGAGCGAGGTCGGCAGTATTGAGAACCAGTTTATGGCCAAGGGGTTGCAGATGGCCATCGACGGGCAGGAGCCGGCCGCCATTGAGGATATTCTCTACATGGAGATGGAGAAAGTCGCCGACCGCCACACCCTCGGCGCCGATATGTTCACAGCCCTGGGCACCTACGCCCCCTCCATGGGCATGATCGGCACGCTGGTCGGGCTGGTGCTGATGCTGCAGAACATGTCCGATCCGTCATCGATCGGCCCCTCGATGTCCATCGCCCTCTTGACCACCTTCTACGGCGCCCTGATGGCCAATATCCTGTTTCTGCCCATGTCGGGAAAACTGAAAACGCGCAGCAAGGAGGAGCTGCTCATTCATGAGATCATTCTGGTCGGCATCCAGTCGCTGGTCGCTGGCGAAAATCCGCGCGTCATGGAGCAGAAGCTGCTCGGCTATCTGCCGCCGAAAGAGCGTAAATCCTCCTTCGATTAAAGCAGGACAGGCTATCATGATGGAGAAAACGCATGGCTAAGCGCGACAAAAAACCGGCGCCGCTGCCGTTCCCGGCCGATCCGGGCGCGGCGCTGTTTCTCGAACTGATGATGCAGATGCTGGCCTTCTTCATCCTGCTCACCTCCTACGCCGTGATCGTTGAGGATAAACGGCTGGCCGCCATGGGTTCGCTGGCCGGTACATTCAATCCGTTGCCGCGCGGCGCCAATCTCACCCAGGGGCACGGACCGGCCTTGCCGGCGCGCAGCGTTGTCAAGGGCATTCAGGCTCCCAAACGCACCGCCAAAGAATTGACAGAGGTCGCCAAAGCACTGGGCGCCGATGACGCCATGACCATCCTGCCGCTGGATAAGCAGACGGTGCGCGTGCGCTTCGCCCAACACCTTGTTTTCGCGCCCGGCCATGTCGATCTGTCGGAAAAAGCGCAGCGGATGATGGATAAACTGGCGCCAATTTTCAGCCGCCCCGAGGTGACTGAGATCCGCATTGCCGGATACACCGACGACAAGCCGGTGCACGGCTCCATCTACGCCTCCAACTGGGAGCTCTCCGCCGCCCGCGCCATGAGCGTATTTCACGCCCTCTCCGCTCGCGGCGTCGCCAACTCCCGCATGATTGCGGCGGGCATGGGCGACAAACACCCCGTCAAGGGGCATCCGGAATTTGACCGCCGAGTCGATATCACCCTGAAATTCCGCCCGGTCACCGCAAAAAACATTGAGAACGGCCCCATTCACCAGCACCACCGCCCCGCCATTCAGGCGCCCAGACTGTAATGGCCAGAAAGAAAAAGTACCCGGTCGAATACCTGCCCAACACCGAGGCGTGGATGACCACCTTCGCCGATCTGGTCAGCCTGATGCTGACCTTCTTCATCCTGCTTATCTCCATGTCCACCATGGATAAAACCGGCCTCTCCGATATCGAAACATCCTTTCGCAAGGCCGTCTCCGTATTCAACGCCGGCGACAAAACAGAGCTGCAGATCATCCCGCCGTTTGAAATGCAGAAGCTGGTCAGCCCTCGCGAGCTGATGCTGGCCATGCGCCAGAACAGCAAGGCCATCCTCAAACACAGCACGCTGGAACATAAGGTCAAGGGGGTGATCATCAAGGATCGCCTCTACCTGCGCATTCCCGACTCTGTTCTGTTCGACCGGGGCAGCGCCGTGCTCAAACCGAAGCATATTCAGTCGCTGCGAAAACTGGCCCAGATGCTGGCCATGACGCCGGGCAACATCCGCATTCAGGGCCACACCAATATCAACCCCGACCTGAGCCGCTCGAAGTTTTCCGACCCCTGGACGCTCTCTCTGGCCAGAGCGGCATCAGTCTTGCATGTACTGGAGGATGAAGGCGTCAATCCTGGCCGTCTGTCACTGGCAGGCTATGGCCCGTCCCGCCCTGTTTCGACAGAAGCCACGCCGTTCGGACGCAGCAAAAACAGGCGGGTGGAGATTGTGGTCTACAAATGAAAAATTTTCCGATTTTTTCATGCGGAAAACGATAAAGTACACGATGAGCGTGGAGGAATATCATGGCTGACAAAGAAGCAGGCGAAGAACAGAAAAAATCCGGTGGCGGTTTGCTGCCGATTATCAATCTGGTGCTGCTGGTGCTGGTGCTGGCGGTTGGCGGCTTTATCGCCTGGAAGATGATGAGCATGGAACAGCCGTCCGAGGCTCCCAAAACCGCCGCTGTCCAGCAGACAGATGAAACGGCCATTCCCGAAGCCGATGATGAAAGCGATGCGACCCCGGTCTCCATGGATGTCGATAACCTCACCATCAACCTGGCCGACACCGATCGGGACCGTTACCTGCGCGTCAAAATCACACTGGAGCTGCGCAGTGAAGATGCCAAGACCAAGGTGTCGGAAAAAATGGTCGGAATCAAGGATCTGCTCATCTCAACAATCAGCGGCAAGAAATTTTCCGAAATACGCACGCCGCAGGGGAAATATGAGCTGAAAATGGATCTCATCTACCGCATCAACCGGCTTGTCGGCGGCAAGCCGGTGAAAAAACTCTATTTCTCTGATTTCGTGTCGCAATAGGGCGGGTGGTGATGTAATGAGAGCAATCGCATGAGCGAACCGATTCTGGCCCCGGAAGAGGTCGAAGCGCTGATGGCGACCGTAGCCCCGTCCGAACACGCCGATGCGCTGTTTGCCGCACTGCCGCCAATCCAACAGCCGGAGCGGGTGGACGCCTTCCATTTTGACGCTGCCGACGAAGACAAACCGGCACGCTATCCGATGTTTGTCAACCTGCAGGAGCGCATGGTTGAGATGCTGGATGAACAGTGGGATGAACTGTTCAAGCGCGATATCACCATTCAGGTGGAACGCATGGATACCAGCCTCTACAAAGATATTATCGCCGTGGATGAGCCGCAGGTCTATTTTGTCTTTGAAGTGGATAGCTACGGACGCATTCTGCTCACCTTTGATACCGCCATCATTGTCGCCTTTGTCGATGCCATGCTGGGCGGCGACGGCGAATCCACCGACAATCCGGAAACGCTATCGCCCGTTGAACTGCGTCTCTCCGAGCGCATCGCCGAAAAAATGGCCAACATGCTCAGCGAACTGTGGGCGCCGGTCCACGCCCTGGCATTCAAGGCCTACAAGCTGGATTATGATCCGCAATTCCTGGCTGTCACCGGCGCCATGGAGAAGTGCTTTAGCGTCTATTTCGAGGCGAAACTGAGCGATTCGCTAACCGGCAAGCTGGGCATCCATTATCCGCGCCCGTTTCTGGATCCGATGCTGGAGATGCTGCGCGTCGAACTCAGCGACGACACTCCCGATAACGATGAGGAGTGGACCGGCGAGCTGCTACGGAGTATTGCAGGCACGCCGGCCGAAGTCCGTTTCGAACTGGGGCGCTGCCAGATGGATATCGGCACATTTTTGACACTCAAACCCGGCGACGCCCTGCCCCTGAAAACCAGAGCCAGCGACCCATGCTCCCTCTGGATCGAAGACACGCCGCTGTTTCAGGCCATGCCGGGCGAAAAAGAGGGCATGCTAGCGGCTGAAATCACCCAACCTGTTGAACCCGGAGGCGCATCATGACAGACACTGCCACATCAGAAAATTCAGCGGGCGCTCAGCCCGATCAGGCGGCAACCGCCAATCTGGAGGCCATTATGCATGTGCCGCTGGAGATCAGCGTCGAGCTCGGACGCGTCAAAATGCCGCTGCACAACATCGCCCGCATGAACAAGGGCATGGTGATCGAAATGAACAAGGAGGCCAATGCCGAGGTGCAGATACTGGCCAACGGCTCGATCTTCGCCAAAGGCGAGGTTGTCTCCACCGGCGACAAACTGGGCGTGCGCATTACCGAAATTGTGCCGCCATCCGCCCGCATCAGCAGCCTCGGCTGAACATCGTTTCCGGAGACGCCCAAATCATGCAACACGGCATGCTAATGATGGCCCTGCAATCACTGCTCGGGCTCTGCATTGTGCTGGGGCTGTTCGCGCTGATCATCTGGGGCTTGCGCCGTTTCCAGCAGCAGCGCGGATCAACGCTCAAACGGGATTTCAGAGTGATTCAGCGCATTCACATCGACAGCAAAAACAGCATCGTCGAAATTTGCCATCAGGAACGCCGCTATCTGCTCGGTCTCTCCCCCGGCGGCATGGTGCAACTGCACAGCGATCACGCCCTGACCAAAGAACCGGCCACAGATATACAGGCAGAAGACCATGAAATATAGTCAAAGTCAAAACCTTTCACCGCAAAGGACGCAAAGGTACGCAAAGGAAAACCATAAAGGCGATGGTCAGTCAGTAGTGACATGCAGGATTTGGATATTGCTTTTGACTTCTTTGCGTACCTTTGCATCGATTGTGATGTGCAGGATGCACAAATGCCACAGGCGCATGGATACGCAGACGTGGCCGGTAAAAAAATATGTACTCGCTTCGCTCGCGGCCTTGTTGCTTCTGCCGGTCGCAGCGCATGCGGCGAATATCCCCACGCTTTCGTTCAGTCTGGGCGATAGTGAAGACCCCACCGCATGGTTCACCGGACTGAAGATTATCGCCATGCTGACGGTGCTGACGCTGGCGCCGTCGATTCTGGTGATGATGACCTCGTTCACCCGCATCCTGATTGTGTTCGCCTTTTTGCGACAGGCGCTGGGCACGCAGCAAGCGCCGCCGAATCAGATTCTCATCGGGCTGGCCCTGTTTCTCACCCTGTTTATCATGATGCCGGTATGGCAAAAAATTGACACTACGGCATTAACCCCGTATCTGAATGAGGAGATCAACCAGTCCACAGCTATCGATCGCGGTATTGCGCCGCTGCGCACCTTCATGCTCAAACAGACCCGCGAGGATGATCTGATTCTGTTTCTGAATGCCGCCAAGATAAAAAAGCCTGCCAAAGCCGAAGATACGCCGCTGCATGTGCTGATCCCCTCGTTCGTGATCAGTGAACTGCGCACGGCTTTTGAGATCGGTTTCCTGATCTATATCCCGTTTGTGGTGTTGGATCTGATTGTCGCCAGCGTGTTGATGAGCATGGGCATGATGATGCTGCCGCCGGTGATGATTTCACTGCCGCTGAAAATTATTCTGTTTGTGCTGATCGACGGTTGGCATCTGGTTACCGCCAACCTGCTGGCCAGCTTCAAAATGTGATGCCCCTCGCCGGTTTTGCAATTGCCTCGTTAGACTATAGCTTTGGGATCATGTTCATTGAGCCCGGTGCCAGATGAATAGCGCAACCGACATTGAAGACGATATTGCTGTTGCCATGGGCTGGCAGCGTTATACGGCCATTATCACATCGGCCATCCTGGCTTTGCTGATCGCAGCGACGTTCAGAACCCTTCTCAACACCGAACTGCTGGGTAGCTGGCTGACTTCAATTCTGGTTGTCTACTGCCTGCGCCTGTTCGTGATTCGATACGGCAGCCGATTGCAGCACCGCAGCCGCCTGCAACTGCTACTAACCATGCTATCAGGCCTGATCTGGGGCCTCAGTGCGCCACTATTTCTGCCATATCTGGATACCGCTTATCAGTCGATTCTGATTCTGACGCTAATCGGCCTTGTCGCCGGCTGCAGCAGCGCCTATGCCGGTGATATGCGGCTGTTTTATGCATTTACGCTTCCCGATCTGATACCGTTAACCCTGTGGCTGTTCATGCAGCAAACAGGCGTCTATACCACACTGGGTATCGCTGTCCTGCTCTATGCGGTTGGACTGTCCATCATCGCCCGGCGCAACACCCTGCTGCTGCACGCCACCGCAGAACAGAATGCGCAACTAACGGCAGAGGTAGCCCTGCGCCAAACGCACGAACAGCGCCTTGAGCTGCAGCAACAAATTCTCGACGCCATTGCCCGCCACCACGGCGAGTTGCCTGAGATTCTGGCCTCTATCGTCAATCGGGTTGAAAACAAGCGCCCCGGTATGATCGCCTCGATATTGCTGCTGGATGACGATGGCAAACATATCCGCACAGGCGCCGCGCCCAGCCTGCCGAAAGCGTGGAACGATGCCGTTGACGGCGCTGAAATCGGCCCGTCGACAGGCTCCTGCGGCACGGCCGCGTTCCGTAATGAACGCGTGGTTGTCTCCGACATCGCCACCGATCCGTTATGGACGGATTATCGTGAGGCGGCACTGGCCATCGGCTTAAAAGCGTGCTGGTCGGAACCGATTCGAGACCCGGGCGGCAATGTGCTGGGTACATTTGCGATGTATTACCACGAAGTCCGCCACCCTTCCGATGACGACCTGCAACTGATCGGGCAGATCGCCAACCTGACCGGGCTGGCCATTGAAAACTGCCGCAGTCGTGCAGCGCTGGAAACAGCCCGCCAGCAGGAAGCCCAGCTCGCTTCCATCGTCGAGCACAGCAACGATCTGATCTTCGCCCATGATCTGGACGGCGTTGTATTCACCGCCAATGCAGCCTGCAAAGAGCAGTTCGGCAGCGACATTATCGGTAAAAACGTATTCGACATTGTCGCCCCCGAACACCTGCCCCGGGCTAAAAGCATGCTGGCGACAAAACTCATGCAGGGCGGCAATACCATCTATGAAGCCGATGCCATCGATATGGCCGGCCGTCGCCATCACCTGGAGATCAATTCAAAACTGATCAGCACAGCCGGGAAATCGGTCGCCGTGCATGCCATTGCCCGCGATTTGACGGTGCGTAAAGAGGCTGAAACAAAGCTGGATCTGCTGATTAAAGCCATCCATGCCAGTCATGAGGGGATTATGGTGCTGGATGCCGACGGAGTGGTTGAGTTTGCCAATCCGGCGGCAGCGACGCTCTACCGCAAGCCGCTGAACCGAATGATCGGCGCATCCGCAGCCGATCTGCGCGGCGGCCAGCCGGGCGATGCCACCTACCGGGAGATCATCAGCACGGTCAAGCGCGGCGACACCTGGTGCGGAGAAATGCTGTTTCACCCGCACGACAACGAGGAGCGCCTGGTGGCCCGGCGCATCTCTCCGATCATGGATGGAAATGGCAAGGTGCACCACCAGATCTGTATCGACCGCGATATCACCGAGGCCAAACAGCGCGACCGACAGATGGAGCACACGCAGCGACTGGAGAGCCTCGGCATTCTGGCCGGCGGCATCGCCCATGATTTCAACAACCTGCTGACCGCCATTCTCGGCAATGCAAGCATGGCTGAACGCAGCATGGATAACGGTGGTGATCTACGCACCCACCTGAACCGCATCAACGAAGCCAGCCAGCGCGCCGCCGAACTGTGCAAACAGATGCTGGCCTATTCCGGCAAAGGCCACTTTGTCATTAAGCCGGTCAACCTCTCCGAACTGGTGGGCGATATGACCCGCCTGATGGAGGTCTCACTCAGCAAGCAGGTGCAGATGCGTTACGATCTGCAGGCGGATCTGCCATTGATCGACGCCGATCCGGCCCAAATTCATCAGGTGATTCTCAACCTGATCACCAACGCCAATGAAGCGATCGGCGATCGGCATGGCGAGATTCTGTTTTCCACCGGCGTCATGCAGGCCAAACGGAAATATCTTGCCGCCACACGCACCGGCGAACAGTTGCCGGCTGGCGAATATGTCTATTTTGAGGTGTCGGACAGCGGCTGCGGCATGGATAAAGCCACCATGGAAAAAATGTTCGACCCCTTCTTCACCACCAAATTTACCGGCAGGGGACTGGGCATGAGCGCCATGCTGGGCATTATACGCGGCCACCATGGCGCTATTCTTGTCGATAGCAAACCCGGCAAGGGCAGCACATTCAGGGTGTTGCTGCCGGTCAGCGCCGAAAGCGCTACGCAACAGCATGCGGCGGCGGCTGCCGATGCCGGCAGCGATCATGGACAGGGCGCCATTCTGGTGGTGGATGATGAAGCGCATATCCGCGAAGTCGCCTGCATGATGCTCGAAGAGGTCGGTTTTGACACCATCCCCGCCTGTAACGGCGAAGAGGCTGTAGCGCTCTATCGCCAGCGCCTGGCTGAAGTGGATGCAGTGCTGCTGGATATGACCATGCCGAAAATGGATGGAAAAGCCTGCTTCGCCGCCCTGCTGAACATCAACCCTGAGGTGAAAGTGATCCTCTCCAGCGGTTACAGCGCTGAGGAAATTAACGAACAGTTCGCCGATCATCCGCCGGCAAGCTTTATCCAGAAACCCTACACCCCCGAATCCCTGCAACAGCGCATCAAACAGATCCTGAGCTAACATACAACCAGACACAGACAGTTCCAAACCATCTCTCGCAAAGACGCAAAGAACGCCAAGAGAGGCAGATTACATGGTTTGAAATGATGATATGTGATATCGAAACTTAGTCTGTTACGCTGGCCTTGATTTTTCTTTGCGCTCTTTGCGACTTTGCGAGACGTCGCTTTTGACCTTCCGCGTTCATCTGTGTCCATCCGTGGCTAGTTTTCTTTGATTTTTTCAATTGGCATCGGGCTTGCTGAACATCCGGCATGGGACCGGACTCAGTGATTCAGGTCGGCAGCGAAGCCGTCAAAATGGTGTTGTTGATTTCACTGCCGATGCTCGGCGTGGCGCTGGTGGTCGGCATCGCCATCTCCCTGTTTCAGGCCGTCACCCAGATTCAGGAGATGACGCTTACCTTCGTGCCCAAAATCATCGCCGTATTCGCCGCCATGATTCTGGCCGCCCCGTGGATGACGGAAAAAATGGTCTCGTTCACGCAGCATCTGTTTGCCATGATTCCAACACTGACACAGTAGCGCCGCCATGGACTTCCCCTGGTTCGATATCCAGCACATCATCGTCGCCATTCTGGTTCTGCTGCGTATCAGCGCCCTGATAATTCTGCTGCCGGTGCTGGGCCATCAGCTGATTCCCAGCCAGATCAAGATCAGCATAATTGTCATCCTGACGGTGCTGATCTATCCGCTGGTGGCGCATCAGGTGGACGCCATCACGCTGGAGCCGCTGAGCTTCACGCTGTTCGCCCTTCAGGAGATTCTGATCGCTGCGGCGCTGGCTCTGTTCGCCCAGATGATTTTCACCGCCGCCCAGTTCGCCGGTCAGCTAATGAGCTTTCAGATGGGCATGACCGTGGCCAATGTCTTCGATCCGGCCACCCACAGCCAGCAATCGGTCGTTTCGCAACTGGCCATGACGGTGGCCATGCTGCTGTGGGTCTCATCCGGCGCTCACCATATGTTTCTGCATGCGCTGATCGATTCATTCACGCTGTTTCCTCTCAACCACAGCTGGTCGTTTCCGGCTCTGATGGATCTGACCGATGCCGCCGCCCGCATGTTTGTACTGGCGCTGAAACTGGCTGCGCCGATTATGCTGATGCTCACCTTTATCTATGTTGCGCTGGGGCTGCTGTCGCGCGCCGTGCCGCAGATTCAGGTGTTTTTTATCAGCTTTCCACTCACCGTCGGCCTCGGGCTGCTCACCTTTGCACTGGGACTGCCCGCCTTTGTCTACCTGCTTAGCGACGGATTCACCGCCCTCTCGGCCCAGGGGCCGCAATTCCTGCGCCATCTGGCAGGCGGCTGACCCATGCCCCGCCCCCATCCCCCCCGCGTAGGGGCAGGCCCCCGTGCCTGCCCGCTCTTCCCGCGCCCCCAGGGTCAATAACCCATGGCCGACGAACAGGACAAGAGCCAACAAACCGAGGAAGCGTCCGACAAGCGCATTGAGGACGCCCGCAAAAAGGGGCAGGTGCCCAGCAGCAAGGAGCCATCGACCGCCATCTCCTTTCTTGTGCTCACGCTGATTGTGATTACCGGGCTCGGCGCCTGGCTGGCCGACAGCATGATGCAGATGATGAGCTTCCACCTGTCCGGCAAATACCATCTCGACGCCACCGGCCAGGGCATGCAGGCGCTGCTTATCTCCGTCAGCGCCGATCTGGCCAAAACCATTCTGCCCATCGCCCTGCCCATTATGCTGCTCGGAATGTTGATCACATTTCTGGTCTCCGGCCCCGTATTCACCTTTGAAACCATGAAACCGAAGCTGGAAAAGGTCAGCCCGCTCAAAGGCTTCAAGCGGATGTTCTCCACCAAATCACTGGCTGAATTTATTAAATCGATCCTCAAGCTGATTATCGTCGGCGTGGTCTGTTCGACCATTGTCTCCGAACTCTATCCGGCCATTCTGCGCTCCGCCCTGCAAAGCCCCGAAAATATCGCCACCCTGGCGGTGTCGGGCAGCGAGCGGATCATCACGCTGGTGGCCGTTATTTTTGGCTTTCTGGCGCTGGCCGACGTGCTCTATCAGCGCTGGGAGCATATGAAATCGATGCGCATGTCGAAAAAGGAGCTGCGCGACGAACACAAGGAGAGCGAAGGCGATCCGCAACTGAAGTCAAAAATCCGACAGATTCAGATGCAGCAGGCCCAGAATCGCATGATGGCCGACGTACCCAACGCCGATGTGGTGATCACCAATCCGACCCGGCTGGCTGTGGCGCTGGCCTATGAGCCGGGCAGCGTTGGCGCACCGCGCGTCGTCGCCAAAGGACGGGGCCATATCGCCGCCAAAATCAGGGAGATCGCCCGTGAACATCGCATCCCGCTGCGCGAAAACAAGCCTTTGGCAAGATCCTTGTTTAAGCAGGTAGAGGTCGGCGATGAAATTCCCGAAGAACTGTTTGAAGCCATCGCCGTGATTCTGGCGGAGATCTTCCGCCTCAAGCAGCGATGATCGCCAGCCATGACTATAGAACACAGGAGTAAATGAACAGATGCAGTCAGCAGCGACCATGACATTGCAGCGTATCGGAAAACAACCGGACATTATGCTGGCCATCTCCGTTCTCGGCGTGTTGCTGGTGATGATGGTGCCGCTGCCCACCTGGCTGATGGATATCATGCTGGCCGCCAACCTCACCATCGGCATCCTGATTCTGCTCACCTCGATCTATGTGCTCAAGCCGCTGGAATTCTCCGTATTTCCCTCGCTGCTGCTGCTAACCACGCTGTTCCGACTGTCGTTGAATGTGGCCACCACGCGCCTGATTTTATTGCACGGGCAGGAGGGGCCCAACGCTGCAGGCCATGTGATTCAGGGCTTTGGCGAGTTTGTCGTCGGCGGAAATACAGTTGTCGGACTGATTATTTTCCTCATTCTGGTGCTGATCAACTTTATCGTCATCACCAAAGGCTCAACCCGCATCGCCGAAGTGGCGGCGCGCTTCACCCTCGACGCCATGCCCGGCAAACAGATGGCCATTGACGCCGATATGAACGCCGGCCTGATCGACGAGCGCGAAGCGCGCAGCCGACGCGAAAATATCGCCCGCGAAGCGGAATTCTACGGCGCCATGGACGGCGCTTCCAAATTTGTGCGCGGCGATGCTGTCGCCGGCCTGATCATCACCATGATCAACCTGATCGGCGGCCTGATTATCGGCGTCATGCAGTACGGCATGTCGGTTGGCGACGCCATATCGGTATTCAGTCTTTTGACGGTCGGTGATGGTCTGGTGTCACAAATCCCCGCACTGGTCATCTCCACTGCCGCCGGCATTATCATTACCCGCGCCAGCGGCAATGTGGCGCTGCCGCAGGAGTTAAAGGCGCAATTCACCAGCCACCCCAAAGTGCACTGGGTAGCCAGCGGCGCGCTGCTGCTGCTCAGCCTGGTGCCGGGCCTGCCGTTTATCCCCTTTCTGGTGCTGGCGCTGGGGCTCGGGGCAAGCGGCTGGTATCTGCGCCTGAATGCGCAGCAGCAGGCGCTGGAAAGCGTCGCCGAAGAGGTCGCCCCGGCGCCTGAAGCCGCGCCCGACGCCGATCTGGACGAACTGCTGGTGGAAGATCCGATTCGCCTTGAAATCGGTTACGGCCTGATCGATCTGGTGGAGAACAGCCGCGAAGGCAACCTGCTCGAACGCATGAAAAAGGTGCGTCGCCAGATCACCCAGGAGATCGGCTTTGTGCTGCCGCCGGTGCATATCAAGGATAATCTGCAACTCGGCGTCTCCGATTATCAGATTCTGATTCGCGGCGCTATCGTCGGCAAAGGTGAAATACGTCCGCGCAACCTGCTGGCGCTGGAGAGCCAGGTGACCGGCCCGGCTGTGGAAGGCATTGCCACGCAGGAGCCGGCCTTCGGCCTGCCGGCGGTATGGATTTCGGAAGACAAACGCCAGCAGGCCGAACTATCCGGCTATACCGTGGTGGAGCCCTCGACAGTGATTATCACCCACCTGACCGAACTGTTGCGGGCGCAGGCCGCTGATATGCTTGATCGCACACAGGTGCATGAACTGCTCGATAAATTCTCCCAAAAACATGCCAAAGTGGTGGAAGAGATCGTGCCTTCGCAGGTCACTCCGGGGCTATTGCAGAATGTATTGCAGCGGCTGCTTGCCGAATGGGTGCCGATCCGCGATCTGATGCTGATTCTTGAAGCGCTCTCCGATCACGCCGGCCAGCAGCTCAACCTGGACGAACTGGTGGAACGGGTGCGGGAGCGGTTGGGGCGCACCATCACCCAGCGCTATCTGAATCCACAAGGTGAGCTGCCTGTATTCATGCTCGATAGCGAACTGGAGCAGCGCATGAGCGAACGCGTGATACAGCAGCAAGGCTGGTCGCTACCACTGGAGATGGCCGAATGGCAACGCTTTATGGCCCGTCTGAATGAGCTCTCCAGTCAGTTCGATGTTGATATGCCTGTGATCCTGACCACGCCGCAACTGCGCGGCGCGCTATCGCGTTCGCTACGCAAGGTGATCAGCCGCATTGTGGTGCTATCGATCGCCGAAATTCCGGCCCAGACCAATATCCAGTCGCTGGCCAGAATAAGTCTCTACGATGCGCATTAAAGTATTCTCCGCCCCCCGGCTGCATGAGGCGCTGGCCAAAGTGCGTCAGGAGATGGGCCCGGACGCGCTGATTCTGGATCGCCAACAGAGCCAGTCCGCCAGCGGCGATACGCTCTGGCATGTGCATGCCGCGCTGGATGATCAAAATGCAGCTACCGGCCCGGACGCCGGAGCCGGCAGCGCCACCGACCATCAACAGATCAGCAACGCCGCTCCGGCAGCGCATGGCCCGCAACCGCCAACAGGTCGCCATGCCATCAGCGCCAGCACAGACGCCACGCTGCAACGCCTGGAACGCATCGTTGAAGGGCTGGGCAACAGAGAGGCCGGCAGCCTGCGCCAGGCCCTGACAAACCCCGACACGCAACGCGCCTTTGACCACCTCACCGGGCTGGGCGTATCGGCCAGTCATGCATTTGACATGGCGGATGACTTCGCCAACAAAAAAGCGCTGGGCCAAAAAAATCTGGCGTGGGGCGAGCGCATCAAGCCCGGACAACAGCGCAACACGCTGCTGTTCACCGGGCCGTCCGGTTGCGGCAAAAGCACCCTGATCGCCAAACTGGCGGCGCACTACAGCATGAAAGGGGTGCGCGTGGCGCTGCTCTCCACCGATACCGAACGCATCGGCGGCGTGGATATGCTCAAGAACTATGCATTGACGCTGGGCGTCGATTTCTTTTCGGCCAGAAAGGCCTCCGATAGCGAACATATCCTGCTGCAAACAGATTCGGCACAACTCCTGCTTATAGACACTGAAGGCTGGAGCCCTCGCCGTGACGCGACGCTGAAACGGCAGTCCGCGATATGGGACGCCCTGGGCTGTGACAGACGTTTTCTGTTGCTGCCGGCCAATATGGATGAGGAGGATGGCATGCAACAGTTGCAACACCCGGCCATGGCCAATATGACGGATATTGCATTCTCCAGACTGGATGAAACGCAGAAGCCCGGCAAAATCATCAACTGGTCCTTCGCCTCCGGCCTGCCCATGAGCTACTGCAGCTTCGGCCCGGAAGTGCCCGAACAGATGGGGTGGCTCAACGCACAGGGATTAACCACCCTGCTCAGTTCGCATCACAGGAGCGCTGCAGCATGAACGACCATCAGCAAACCACCTCGCCCCGGGTCATCTCTGTCAGCAGCGGCAAGGGCGGCGTCGGCAAAACTTTCACCTCGGTGCATCTGGCTGCGCATGCCGCCGCCAGCGGCCAAAAAGTGCTGCTGATCGATGCCGACCTGGGGCTGGCCAATGTCGATGTGATGCTAGGCCTGAACGCCTCGCGCACCATGCGCAACCTGCTCTCCGGCGATGCCACGCTCAATGATCTGATCATCCCCTGCGCACACGGCTTTGACGTGCTGCCCGGCGGCAGCGGCATGTATGAACTGACCAGTCTGAATGTCGCCGAACAGCAGACCATTCTCGATGGCCTGCGCGAGGCCGGCAGCGCCTACGACCTGATTCTGATCGATACAGCCGCCGGCATCGGTGAAAATGTCCTCTATTTCGCATCAGCAGCTGAAACCGCACTGGTGGTGCTGACGCCGGATCCGACATCCCTGACCGACGCCTACGCCCTGATCAAGGTGCTGTCGCAGCAGCGCGATGTGCGCCGGTTCATGGTTGTGATCAACCAGACCGATGAAATTGAGGCCCATATCACCTTCAAACGCCTGCTCTCTGTCGCCGATCGCTATCTGGATGTCTATCTCGACTTTATCGGCTTTATCCCCCGCCACGCATGCGTACGCAAAGCCATTCAGCAGCAGCGCCTGCTCAATGATTCCGATGCCCATGTCTACCCGCATCTCTGCAAACTGTTCGATCATCTGCTGGCGCGTCCGCGCAACGACTCCCGCTCCGGCGGACTGCAGTTTTTCTGGGAGCATAGCCTCGCCGCCGGCCTCAATGATGACCCGGACAACAGTGTTGACGGCCATGATAATTCCGGCGTGCAGGCTCATCAGGCGCAACACGGGACGGCGTCATGAAACCGTTGCAAGCAGGCCTTAGCGGCATGCTCACCGGCTTTCTGTTCGGCTGCGCCATCTGTCTGGTTCAGAGCATTGCCCTGCCCGATGCGCTGTTCCGTATTTTCGTGCTGACCTCGGCTGGCGCATGGATGGGCGTGCTGCTGGCATGGCTGAATCAGATTCTGCCGAGCAATGTCGAACATCAGCGTGAACACAGGGACAACAACGCATGAACACGCTGCCGCAATATGAGCATGCGCCGACGCCGGACGAACTGCTGGAAGAGTATCTGCCGCTGGTGCGCTACCATGCCGACCAGTTGATGCGCCGCACGCCCGATTCCATCGAAATCGACGACCTGATCAATGCCGGCGTGCTTGGCCTGCTCGACGGGGCCCAGCGTTTCGATGACAGCCGCGATGTGCAGTTTAAAACCTTTGTCTCCTATCGCGTGCGCGGCGCCATGGTCGATTACCTCAGAGCCTTCGACTGGATGCCGCGCGGATTGCGGGATTCCGCCAAACAGATGCAGGGGGCGTTTCAGGAACTGGAACAGCTCTACGGCCGCCCTGCGGATGAAGAGGAGATCGCCAGCCACCTCGGCATCAGCCTCAGTGAATATCGCGAACGCCTGAATCAGGTTCGGTATATGTCGGTCATCCACTTCGATGACCTGCCGATTGCCGACAATCAGGGTGATGAATACAGCATTCTCGAAACTCTGGAGGCCGATCCGCTGCTGACGCCGGAGTCGCAAAATACCATGCTGGAATTTGTCCACCAACTGGCCGAAGCGATCGCCGCACTGCCGAAACGGGAGAATGTGCTGATCACCCTCTACTACTATGAAGAGCTGACCATGAAAGAGATCGCCCTGATTCTCGGCCTGACCGAATCGCGCGTATCGCAGTTGCATGCCCAAATGGTGCTGCGTTTGCGCGCGTTGATGGGGCTGTAGGATGGATGCAGAGGCCATCAACCTGTTTCTTAATAACTGGCTCGGGGTTATTCTCGATGCAGTTCTGATTGGCGCCGTGCTGCTGCTCTGGCTCAGCTGGCTGCGCAACGGCAAGCGCCAGCAACGGCTGGAGCAGATGCTGCTTGAAGCCTCCGGCCAGTTGCAGGAAGCCACCCGTCACCTGTCGCAAGCGAC